>JBARAD010000305.1:0-10625 GCA_049791675.1 Chryseosolibacter sp. | reverse complement strand
GCCGTAAATGGATCATCTCAGGCCAGTATGAATATATCGGCAGCAAGTACAACGCCGAAGTGGGATACGTACCGCGACGAGGTTTCGTAAAGTTCAATCCTTATGTCTCAAGGTTGTTCTTCCCACGGGGTACAAGCATCCTGAGTCATGGCCCGGCGATCAATTCCACGTATTACGCGAACGAAACTTTGACGAGGATCACTGACTATGAGACTGCGCTGATGTATAAAATATCTTTCCGGTCTCAGGCGGTGTTAACGCCCTGGGTAGCGCAGAATTATGTGGAGTTACTGAGCCCGTTTGATCCGACGAACTCCGGCCTTGATTCACTCGCTACAGGAACGGAACACCGGTGGAAATCTTTTGGTTTTGATTTTGTATCCAAGCCACAGAGTTTGTTTACCTATATGGTTTCAATGCGGCAGGGTGGATATTATCAATCCGGTTCCCGTTTCAATCTGACGGCAGACATCGGTTACCGTTTCCAGCCTTATGTGAGTTTGTTGTTAAGCGCTGCGTATAACGATATCAATTTACCTGAGCCCTGGAATAACCGCAGGTTCTGGCTTGTCGGACCGCGCCTCGATGTGACCATGTCCAATAAATTGTACTTCACCGCTTTCGCGCAGTATAACGAGCAACAGAAAAACGTGAACCTCAATACGCGCGTTCAGTGGAGATACAGGCCCGCATCCGATCTTTTCATTGTATACACAGATAATTATTTCCCCGAGACGTTTCATGTCCGCAACCGGGCCCTCGTTGTGAAGTTGACTTATTGGTGGAATTTGTAGGGTTCAAAATTTAAGATTCAAGATTCAAGATTTAAGATTCAAGATTTAAGATTCAAGATTCAAGATTTAAGATTTAAGATTGAGGGGCGTGGGTTTGGAAAAAGATAAGGACGCATGATGATGCGTCCTTACCACCTGCCGCACATTCAGCCCATGTCTATCCCACACCTAATTCCCAATGCCTGCCTAACTCCTTATTCCTGATTTACTGATCACTGATTTACTGATTTACTGATTCCTCCATTCGTCGGCGAAGTATTTCAGTTCCGGAAAGAATCTTTCAAATTCATTTTCGAATTCTTTGTAATATTTGCGCAGGTCGCCGGAGGCCAGTTCCATCCTGGATTCATAGGGTGAACGGCTTGCCATCCCCGACAGCGCGCGATGAACACCGTTGATCTCAGCATATCCGACCAGCCAGTTGCCACGGATCATATACGGAAGCATGTGTTTGAACCGCTCAGGAAGAATGGCTGCGAAGCTATTCACTGATTGATAGGTTTCCGCAGCGAACGCTTCCAGGGACCGCGGATGAAATTTCTCCCAATGTGTAGCCAGAAAGTGGTCGTAAAAAACATCCACAATGACGCCGGCGTAATGACGGTACTTTGGGCGAAGGCGGTATTTGCTCTCATGAACAACGGGATGGTTGTCAGTGTATTCATCGATGGCGCGATGCAGTTCGACGCCGCGGATCACATCACCTTCCAACTGCGCCAACGCCTGGCGACCCTTAATAAAATCACCGATGAAATTGCCAAGCAGGATTTTTTTGTTGTCACCGGATAAGTACGCATGGGCCAGGAAATTCATAATCCTAAAGTTATTGGTAATTTGTCATTTAGTTGTTAGGTTGGTGAGGAATCGAAAACCCCTGATATGAGCGACCTTTCAAGAATGAAGCTTCTGATCAACCTGGCGAAAGTCGATGGGCAGGTAGCGGATAAAGAAAAGAACTACCTGATCAGCATTGGCCGGGCAAACGGCATTTATCCGGATGAAATTTATCCTTTGTTTACACAGAACCATGAGGTCGTGGTTCCCGCGAATCTGACGGATGATCAGAAGTTTGAACTGATTTTCAGTCTGATACAGTTGATGAAACTCGATGAGCGGATGTACCGCGAAGAAATACAATTCTGCGGTCAGGTGGCGGAAAGACTCGGGTACAACAGGAATGTGATGTTCGAACTTTTATCGCAGGTAAAATCCGGCGGAATGGCGACCAATGAAATGGAATCGCTGAAGAAGCTCACGCAAACATTTTTAAATCGCCAATGAAAACAGTTGCATTGGCTTTGTGCCTCCTGCTCTCGTCGCGCTATGGCTACACGCAAAGGACACTGATACATTGCGGTCATCTTATCGATGGCAGGAACCGCGCGCTGCAAAATGAAATGACCCTGATCATCGAAGGCAGCAGCATCACGGGTATCGAAAGGGGTTTCAGCACCGCCGGAACGGGAGACCATCTCATAGACCTGCGAAAAAAAACGGTGATGCCGGGGCTGATCGATCTGCACGTACACATCGAATCCGAAACCAACAAGGACCAGGCCTTGCAGCGCTTCACGCTGAATGAGGCCGACATTGCGTTTCGTGCTTCCGCCATTGCCCGGAAAACTTTGATGGCGGGATTTACGACTGTGCGCGATCTCGGTGGCACCGGGGTGAACATCGCACTCCGGAATGCGATCAATCAGGGGGTCGTGATCGGGCCCCGGATCTTCACCGCCGGAAAGTCGATCGCAACAACGGGCGGACACGCCGATCCCACCAATGGCTACCGCAAGGATATGATGGGTGACCCGGGACCGAAGGAAGGTGTCATCAACTCGCCGGAGGAAGGAAGACAAGCTGTACGACAGCGTTATAAGGACGGTTCGGACCTCATCAAGATTACGGCTACGGGGGGTGTGTTAAGCATTGCCAAGGACGGCTCGGGACCGCAGTTCACTGAAGCCGAATTAAAGGCCATCATCGAGACTGCGCGCGACTATGGGATGGCGGTGGCTGCCCACGCCCATGGTGCCGAAGGAATGAAGCGCGCCGTGCTGGCGGGCGTTACAACGATTGAGCATGGAACCAAAATGACGGAAGAGGTTATGGACCTGATGAAGCAAAAGGGGACGTATTATGTACCGACCATTACTGCCGGGAAATTTGTGGCTGAACAGGCAAAAGTCGCCGGCTATTATCATCCGGCGGTCGTACCCAAAGCGCTGGAAATAGGACCCCAGATCCAGGACACGTTCAGGAAGGCATATCGCAAAGGCGTTAAAATAGCTTTTGGAACGGATGCCGGTGTCTTTCCGCACGGCGAGAACGCAAAGGAATTTACATACATGGTGGAAGCGGGAATGCCTCCCATGGAAGCCATCCTTTCCGCGACTGCGGTGAATGCATCGATCCTCGGTATTGCCGATAAGACCGGTACACTTGAGAAAGGTAAGCTGGCCGATATCATCGCCACAGAGGAAAACCCGCTGGAAAATATCGCCACGCTTGAAGATGTTATTTTTGTGATGCGCGAGGGGGTAGTCTACAAAGGGGACATTGTCGATTCGAAATAGCTGAGTGGTCGCGGGCTTTTGACGGTAAGCTATCAAAATCTCCTTTAATGCCACGTCTGACTCCATAAATACAGCAATAAATTCCTACTTTTGCAGTCCACATTTGAGGAATACAGACGGGAATGGAAAACATCCGCAATTTTTGCATAATCGCCCATATCGACCACGGTAAGAGCACGCTGGCAGACCGGCTTTTGGAGTTCACGGGGACACTTACCTCGCGCCAGATGCAGGCCCAGGTACTCGACAACATGGATCTGGAGCGTGAAAAAGGTATCACGATCAAGGCACACGCCATCCAGATGAACTATAAACTGGATGGAAAAGAATACATCCTGAACCTGATCGACACGCCGGGCCACGTGGATTTTTCTTACGAAGTTTCCCGTTCTATCGCCGCCTGCGAAGGTGCCCTCCTGATCGTGGATGCGAGCCAGGGCATTGAAGCCCAAACCATTTCGAACCTCTATCTGGCATTGGATCACGATCTGGAGATCGTGCCGGTGTTGAACAAGATCGACCTTCCCCATGCCATGCCGGATGAAGTAACGGAGGAGATTGTAAACCTCATCGGATGCAAACCCGAAGACGTCATCCGCGCCAGCGCCAAAGAAGGGATCGGTATTGAGGATATACTTCGTGCCGTAGTGTCGCGCATCAAGCCGCCGAAGGGCGATCCGAAAGCTCCGCTGCAGGCCATGATCTTCGATTCTGTATTCAATTCCTTCAGGGGTATTGAAGTGTATTTCCGCGTGTTCAACGGGTCGATCAAAAAGGGCGAAAGGATCCGGTTCGTCAACGCAGGCAGAGATTACTTTGCGGAAGAGATCGGCGTATTGAAACTGGAGAAACAACCGAAGAATGAAATTTCCGCCGGAAATGTTGGCTATCTGATTTCAGGTATCAAGGTGGCACGGGAGGTGAAAGTGGGGGATACCATCACCCATCCGGAAAAACCCGGTGAAGCGATCAAGGGTTTCGAGAACGTGAAGCCCATGGTTTTTGCCGGAATTTACCCCGTGGAAACGTCAGAGTTTGAAGAACTCCGTGCGTCCATGGAGAAACTTCAGCTGAACGATGCTTCACTCGTTTGGGAGCCGGAAACATCGGCTGCGCTGGGTTTTGGATTCCGCTGCGGATTTCTTGGCATGTTGCACATGGAGATCATCCAGGAACGCCTTGAGCGCGAGTTCGGAATGACGGTGATCACCACCGTTCCATCCGTGCAGTTCAAGGCGCACTTGACCGATGGCACTGTGATCGACATCAATGCCCCGTCGGAGATGCCCGATCCGACCAAAACAGATCATATTGAAGAGCCTTATATCAAAGCGCAGATCATCAGCAAAGCCGAGTATATCGGTCCGATCATCAGCCTTTGTATGGACAAAAGGGGGCAGATCAAGAACCAGACGTATCTTACAACAGACCGCATTGAGCTTTCATTCGAAATGCCGCTCGCTGAAATCGTTTTTGATTTCTTCGATAAGTTAAAGACCATTTCACGGGGTTATGCTTCTCTGGATTATCACCTGATCGGCTATCGCGAATCCGATATGGTGAAGCTCGATGTGATGTTGAATGGCGAGAAGGTGGATGCGCTTAGCGCTGTCGTACACCGTGCAAAAGCCCATGAGTGGGGACGCAAACTTTGCGAAAAACTGAAGGAACTGATTCCGCGCCACATGTTTGAAGTGGCGATACAGGCCGCCATCGGCCAGAAGATCGTCGCGCGTGAAACCATCAGCGCCATCCGCAAGAACGTGATCGCGAAATGCTATGGTGGCGATATTTCACGGAAGCGCAAACTTCTGGAAAAACAGAAGAAAGGAAAGAAACGGATGCGCCAGATCGGAACCGTAGAGGTGCCGCAGGAGGCGTTTATGGCGGTTTTAAAAATAGATTAATCATGATCGTAGATTGTGTCCTGTAGAGACAAGGCATGCCTTGTCTCTACAGGGTCAATCTACGATCCCGAAATCGGATATGACAGAAACAACAACATATACACTGATCGATGGCCGGAAGATCTCGAACGACATCAAGAACGAGATCACGCAGCAGGTTGCACTTCGGAAACAACAGGGAAAAAAAATTCCGCACCTTGCCATTATCCTTGTCGGTGACGACGGAGCCAGTCAGACGTACGTTGACAACAAAGTGAAAGCGTGTAAGGGTGTGGGGTTTCACTACACGATGATGCGCTTCGCTGACACCATCAGTGAAGAAAAACTGATGAAGCACATCGATCACGTCAATAATGATGAAGATGTGGATGGCTTTATTGTCCAGCTCCCGTTGCCTGATCACATATCCGTCGAAAAGATCACGGCGATGATCCGCTCGGATAAAGATGTGGACGGTTTTACCAACCACAATTTCGGTAGCATTATCTCCAGGAATCCCTTGCTGATGCCAGCCACACCGTTCGGTGTGATGGAATTGCTGCGCAGATATAAGATAGAAACGGAAGGAAAGCACGCCGTGGTGGTAGGCGCAAGCCGCATCGCGGGGGCGCCCCTCAGCATGATGCTGACAGAACAGGGTCATGCCACGGTAACGATCTGTCATAAATACACGAAGAATCTCGCCGACTATACCCGTTCTGCGGATATCCTCCTCGTTGCCGTTGGAAAGCCAGGCCTTATCACGGCTGACATGGTCAAAGAGGGAGCAGTCGTCATCGATATCGGCACCACGCGCGTGGAAGGTCCTCAATTCGAAAAGGGATGGGCGATCAAAGGCGATGTTGACTTCAGGAATGTGGCGCCCAGAACTTCGTTTATCACCCCTGTTCCCGGTGGCGTCGGTCCCATGACCATCGCATCATTGCTGCTGAATACCCTCCGCGCGACGGAATCCAGGAACCCGTAAATAGATTTATCTGTTGGTGTATGGTGGAAGTTGACAAGCCGGTTCAAACGATGCTTCCCCTGATGGAAGATTTTTACACCATACAGGGAGAAGGATATTACCAGGGACACGCCGCATATTTCGTGCGCCTTGGCGGATGCGATGTAGGCTGTGTGTGGTGTGATGTTAAAGAGTCCTGGGATGCATCCGCACATCCCCTTACCTCCATTACGGAAATCACGGAGCGCGCCAGATCCAGCGGAACACCCACAGTCGTGATCACAGGAGGCGAGCCCCTCATGTACGATCTTACGCTGCTTACAAAATCACTGAAAGCGTCAGGGATGCGCACCCATGTCGAAACCTCCGGCGTCTATCCCGTCACGGGCACATGGGACTGGATCTGTTTTTCACCAAAGAAATTCAAAGCGCCGGATCCTTCCGTTTTTTCCCGTGCGGATGAATTGAAGATCATCGTTTACAACAAGAGCGATTTCGAATGGGCCGAGCAGTTCGCAGGTAACGTGAATAAAAACTGCGAGTTGTTCCTGCAGCCTGAGTGGTCCCGGGAAAAAGAAATGCTTCCTGTTATCATTGATTATGTAAAGGCACATCCGCGATGGAAGATCTCCCTGCAGATACATAAGTATATGAACATTCCCTGACATTTCACGCAACAGAATGTCAATCAAAGAATTCGCCGAAACATTAAATCATTGGGGAGCTCAGCGGATCCCGTTCTTTTTTTTGGTGGATTTCGAGATGGAAAGACCTTTGGCTTATCCATTGCATGAAGTGGATGCCCAAAAAATTCTTTACGATATCAATGGGCGTTCAAATGATGTGGCCGCGGCGTCGGAAACCAAGGCTATTCATTTCATCAAGTTTCCGATCTCCTACAGGGACTACAAGAAGAAATACGACCGGGTTCGTTCGGGGTTGACATACGGAGATTCGTACCTCACCAACCTGACCATAAAAACGAAAGTACAAAGTGAGTTGTCATTGCGGGATATATTTTGTGTTAGCCAGGCAAAGTACAAGCTTTTGTTCGAAAATGAGTTCCTCGTTTTTTCTCCTGAAACTTTTATACGGATCGAGAACGGAAAGATCTTTTCCTGCCCGATGAAAGGAACGATCGATGCTTCGCTTCCCGATGCCAGAGAACGAATACTGAACGATGCCAAGGAATTGGCGGAGCATGTCACGATCGTTGACCTGATACGGAATGATTTAAGTTTGGTGGCAACGAACGTCCGGGTTACCCGGTTCCGCTATGTCGATGAGATCCGGACAATTCACAAGAACCTCCTGCAGATCAGCTCCGAGATCACGGGTGATTTACCTCCGGGTTATCACGATAAGATAGGGGATATCCTGGTGAAGCTACTACCAGCCGGATCGGTGAGTGGTGCACCTAAGGCCAAAACGGTTGAGATCATCCGGCGTGCAGAAGAAGAACCACGCGGATATTACACGGGTGTGCTGGGGATATTTGATGGCCATGCGCTGGACAGCGGGGTGATGATCAGATTCCTGGAACATTATGGCGGTACATTGTACTACAGGAGTGGAGGGGGGATCACGGTGCAGAGCACAGCAGAGAACGAATATCAGGAAGCAATCGATAAAGTGTATGTCCCGCTTACTTGAATCCATCAAATTACTGGACGGAAAGTTTTATAACCTGTTCTACCACGAACAGCGGATGAAACAGTCTTTGAACGCGGTGTTTGGGGATAACACAGCGATTGCCCTTGAAAGATATTTGCAGGAGCGCGACTATCCCGTTAAAGGATTATACAAATGCCGGATTGAGTATGATCAGCATTCGCGCGAAACCACATTCATCCCTTACGCGCCCAAGAAGATCAGTCGTGTCAGGATCATTGAGGACGATCTGATAGCATACCGGTTTAAATTCGCCAACAGGGATGCTATCAACCGGCTGTTTGCATTGCGCGGCGAATGCGACGACGTGATGATCATCAGCAATGGCCTGGTAACAGACTGTTCCTTCTCCAATATTGTTTTCAGGAAAGCTCAGGACTGGTTCACCCCATCCACACCGTTGTTAAATGGTACAATGCGGCAGAATCTTCTGGAAAAAAATAAAATCATGCTGCGGGAAATACGCAGGGACGAGGTTCGTTCGTTTGATACTTTTAAGATCATCAATGCCATGCTTGAATTTGACAGCCCTGAAATTGAAGTATCGCAGATTGTTTTTTAGCTTTCGAGATGGCAAGGATACTATTTTTCGTTTTACTCTTCATTTCCGGTTTCGCATGCGCACAGATGCCACTGGCAACCAAGTCCAGGAAAGCAATTGAACTTTACACCGAGGCGGATAATTTCCGTGTTCGCGGCCAGTTTTCCCAGGCCATCGGACTGCTGAACGAAGCAATAAAAAAGGACAGAAATTTCGTTGAAGCTTATTACCGGTTGGGAATCATTTATATGAGCCTCAAGGATTTTCCTTCTGCCATCAGGAATTTTGAGCATGGCGTGAGCCTGACAGACGACATCAGAAAGCAAAAGGTCTTCTGGTACGATCTGGGCGAAAGTTATTTTACTGCAGGCCAATATGAGAAGGCCCAGGAGACAATATCAAAATTCCTGAAAGCAGAAATCCAGAACCGGGTAAAGATCGACCGTGCACGACTGCTGATGAGCAACATTGAATTTGCAAAGGACAACCAGAAAAAGAATTCCGCCTACAGGTTAAAAGAATTGAGTGATACGGTCAACGCGTTCGTCATGCAATACTTTCCGGTGTTGACGGCCGATCAGCAGCAATTGATCTTCACCAGAAGAACCGGTGGGGGACCGAATGACGATGAGGACCTGGTAATTTCGAGGAAGGAGGCCCGTGGCAGATGGGGCGTACCAGAATCGCTGTCAAAAAATATTAATACCAGACTGAATGAAGGGACTTGTACCATATCGGCCGACGGAAGGAAACTGATCTTTACTTCCTGTGTTGGCAGGCAGGGATATGGAAGCTGTGATCTGTTTCAGTCCGTTCTCACCGGAGATGAATGGACCGAGCCAAAAAATCTCGGACCGCTTGTGAACAGCGCCGAGTGGGAATCACAGCCGTCATTATCCGCTGATGGAAGAACGCTTTATTTTGTTTCCGATCGCCGCGGCGGAGCGGGCCGTCGTGATATCTGGGTCACGAACCTCAATGAGAGTGGTCAGTGGACGCGTGCCCGGAATGTCGGAAAACCCGTCAACACGCAGTATGACGAGATATCGCCGTTCATTCATGTAAACAACAGGGTCCTCTATTTCGCATCAAACGGGTTGGTTGGTTTTGGCGGATACGATATTTTTTTCTCCGAAAGAGATTCTTCTTCCTGGTCAAATCCGAAGAACATCGGGAGTCCCGTCAACAATCACGAAGATCAGTTCTCACTGTTTATCACCGCCGACGGAAAGAAGGGGTATTATTCTCACGAGGAGATCAGGGAAGGGGGATATACAAGCAGCAGGATATATGAAATGGATATACCGGAAGAAAACCAGATCCGGTACAAAAGTAATTATGTGAAGGGGATCGTGCGCGACAAAAAAACGCGTCAACCGCTGGCGGCCACCATTGAGTTGATCAATCTGGAGAACAATGAGATGGAATCCCTTGTTTCATCGGATTCAATTTCAGGCGCCTATCTGATTGTTCTGACACAGGGCGCAGAATATGCATTGTATGTGAACAGGAAGGCGTATCTGTTCAGAAGCCTGAACTTTAATTATTCCGCCCTGAGAGATTACGAGCCAATCGTGCTGGATATTGATCTCGAAAAAGCAGAGAAAGGCACCACAGCGGTTTTGCAGAACATTTTCTTTGATGTCGACAAGTATGATCTCAAGGAGAAATCGGTGACAGAACTGCGGAAGATCCTGAGATTTCTCAAAGAAAATCCATCCTTTAAGGTAGAGATCAGTGGTCATACTGATAATGTCGGCGCCGATGCCTATAATCTGCAGTTATCGCAGAGAAGGGCGCAGTCTGTTTTCAATTATCTGGTAGAAAGTGGCATTGATGCGCGCCGGCTCTCGCCGGAGGGCTATGGCGCTGCGAAACCGCTTGCTCCGAATACCTCAGAGGAAGGCCGTCGGCAAAACAGGCGCATCGAATTTAAACTCACCCATTAGTCACTCAACAACCCTCACAATCAGGACTTTTCGCCTGTTTCCAGTCTGGCATACCCCATTATGTGGTATTTTAGCAATGAATTTTTGCCTCTTTTTGGGTGAAAGTCCTTTCTAACGTTGCTTTTTTCCGCTATTTTGGAAGACCTAGAGATAGAACCATTAACCTAACTAATTACCATGAAGAGATTTTTACTGTTAATCTGCTTTGCGGCGGCCAACATGCTTTTGCCCGCCGAGTCACGGG
>JBARAD010000304.1:0-21548 GCA_049791675.1 Chryseosolibacter sp. | reverse complement strand
GCGGCGGTGGTCATCGCCAGTTCAGCAAAGGTGGCGGCCACAAAGGCGGCAGCGGAGGGGGCCAGTTCCGCAGAAGAAGAGACCAGTAATTCAAAATTTAAGATTTAAGATTGGGCTTCGGCCCTGCGCTCCGTTTTGAAGGGACTTCCTCAGGAAATCCGGAGCGTCCAGCAGGCACAAATTGTCAACTGTAGAATTGTCAACTGTCAACATTGTTAAATGGGTGTTTTTAAGATCCGGGGAGGAAAAAAATTACAGGGAGAGATCATACCACAGGGAGCGAAGAACGAAGCGCTCCAGATCCTGAGCGCAACGTTGTTGACCGAAGAACCGGTTACCATCCACAACATTCCCAATATTGTCGACGTCAATAAGCTTATCGAGCTGCTTGGCGACCTGGGATCTAAGGTCGAAAAGCTGGGACCGGAATCGTACCGCTTTACGGCCTCAGCCATCAATACGAAATTTCTGGAGAGCGATGCTTACCGCAAGAAGGCGTCGGCCCTGCGCGGGTCGGTGATGCTGCTCGGCCCCATTCTCGCGCGCTTTGGCAAAGCTACGATGCCCAAGCCCGGCGGCGACAAGATCGGCCGAAGAAGGCTCGACACGCACTTTCTCGGCTTCCAGAAACTTGGAGCAAAGTTCAACTTCGATTCAACCGAACATCTTTTCACGATCGATGGCTCCCAGTTGAAGGGCTGCTATATGCTGCTGGATGAGGCATCCGTTACCGGTACGGCTAACATCATCATGGCTGCCGTGCTGGCCGAAGGAACAACCACCATCTATAATGCAGCGTGTGAACCGTATCTGCAACAGCTTTGCCTGATGCTGAACCGCATGGGTGCGAAGATCAGCGGCATCGGATCCAACCTGATCACCATTGAAGGTGTAAAGAGCCTGAAAGGCACAGACCACACCCTGCTGCCAGACATGATCGAGATCGGAAGCTTCATCGGCCTCGCCGCCATGACGCAATCAGAGATCACCATCAAGAATTGTCGCATTGATATGCTGGGCATCATTCCGGAGATCTTCCGCAGACTCGGTATTAAAATGGAATTCCGCGGCGATGATATTCACATACCATCACAGGAAAGATATGAGATCGAATCTTTCATTGATGGGTCTATCCTCACCGTTGCAGATGCACCCTGGCCCGGGTTCACACCCGACCTTCTCAGCATTGTGCTGGTGACTGCGACGCAGGCCAAAGGCACCGTGCTCATCCACCAGAAGATGTTCGAAAGCCGTTTGTTCTTTGTCGACAAGCTCATCGACATGGGCGCACAGATAATCCTTTGTGACCCCCACCGCGCAACCGTGATCGGGCTGGACCGGAAACAAAGACTTAAAGGGATCAAAATGTCGTCTCCCGACATCCGTGCAGGCGTAGCTTTATTGATCGCTGCGCTTTCAGCGCAGAACGAAAGCGAAATATCCAACATCGACCAGATCGACCGTGGCTATCAGAATATCGATACGCGCTTGAAAGCGCTGGGGGCGGATATCGAACGCGCCTGATTCGCATGCAGGTTTACAATCAAGTCTAAAGGCATTACCATCTCAAAAAAATTACGGGGAACCGGAAAATTTAAAGCGGCTGTTTACGTTCTTAGCGGAAACCCTGGAAGATGAGAACACCGATCCTCCTACTCGCCGGCCTTTGTATTTCCACGAGCATGGCTATTGCACAGGAATCCGAACCCCTGTCGCGCACGATCTTCAAATTATCCCCTCAGCATTTTATACACAACTCCCTGAAGGCGGGGGTTGAACGTTTCAATCAGAATCACACGGGCAGCGTAGCGGTATTCCTGACGGGGAGGCTGGAAAGCAAACAGGAGAGCGCATTTGATGACGGTTATAACGGCCTGGCGGGGGAATTGCAATTCCGTAAATATATCAGTCCCATGAAAGCGTTAACGTCCAAGCACGGCAAAGCGTATTATCAGGGCATTTACGGGGCAGCCTACCTCCAGGGAGGGTCTTACTCCGGAGAATTCAGAGATGAATATTCATATTATGATCCCAACACGGGTCAGTACGTGACACAATACCAATATGATTATCATGAAAGTGTGGGAAATTGGGGCCTGGGGTTCACCATCGGCTACCAGAAAACATTGTGGCAGGTAATATTCATGGAGGCCTTTATTGGCGGAGGTATTCAATTTTCTGACAAAACCACGAGCGGCAACCCTCCGGCTCCCGACACTTACGATTATTCGGGGATCGTCGACCCGGATTACAAAGGCATCCTTCCCAAGATCGGCCTCCACATAGGCATCGGCTTATAGCCTGATCCCGCGGAAATTAAGTCTCCTTCAAGGTCTCGATCGGGACGGGTAAATCTAGCAACAGGAACCTACACCTCGATCTTCAACCCCACCGGGCAGTGATCTGATCCCAGGACATGATCGTAGATCATGGCATCCTTCACATTTCCAATGATAGATTCAGAGACTAAAAAGTAGTCGATGCGCCAACCAACGTTCCGCGCCCTGGAGTTAAACATCACATTCCAGTAGGTGTATTTTACCGCTTCAGGATAAAACCTTCTGTACGTATCAACAAATCCGCTTCCCAGAAGTTTTGTAAATCCGTCGATCTCCTTCTGCGTATAGCCTGCCGACTTGTTGTAATTCTCCTTCGACCGCGCGATATCGATGGGCTGATGTGCGACATTCAGGTCGCCACAAATGATCACAGGTTTTTTTGCCTGAAGGGAGACCAGGTAGTTCCGGAAATCCTCATCCCATTTGGTGCGGTAGTCCAGCCTTTTCAATCCCTCGCCTGAGTTCGGAACGTATACCGTGACCAGGAAAAAATTCGCAAACTCGGCGGTCATCACCCGCCCCTCCTGATCGTGTTCCTCCACATTCATATCACAGGTCACCTGCAACGGCTCTGTCTTCGTCATAATGGTTGTTCCGGAATAGCCTTTGCGGGTCTTGCAGGAATTGACGAAAGTCTTGTATTCGGGTAATAATTCCAGAGCAGATCTGGTTTCTTCTACAGATGCCTTGGTTTCCTGAAGGCACAGAATGTCGGGCGACATGAGTCTGACGTCCTTGATAAAATCTTTCTTAATAATGGACCGGATGCCGTTGACGTTCCAGTTTATCAGGTGAAGTTCTGCCATGCGTCAAAGTTGATCAAATAAAGGAAAGTCTGAAAAACAGAAAGTCCCACAGGCGCGGGACTTTCAAAAATATCTTTCGGAAAGTATTAAGCTTTCTTCTTCGCCTTGAATTCTTCTTTGATTTTTTCAACATCCACGGTCTTCAATACCGGCTGGAAATTCTGAAGCTTCAGGGATTGGCGTCTTACAGCCGATTTAGCCTTGTCTTTGCGGTTTTTTCTCTTAAGTCTGGTTACTGCCATGGCTTTACTGTTAAAAGGAGTGCAAAAATAAGCCCTAAATCCGGTATTGCAAAATGTTGCTGAAAATTATCGATGGTGGCTGCTTTTTGATATTGCCCGAGGTCTGGGCAGTTAACGTTCGGCAAATAGATCCCTCTCCTCCCAATCTCATCCATTGCCCCCGCCCAAAAATTAGCAGATTTCATGCTACGCGTCTAACTTGCCGCCCACTAAAAAAGCATTACCGAGCACGGAACATGGACAAACCCACCCTACCCAAAGGAACAAGAGATTTTGGGCCAGCGACTATGGCAAAGCGGCAGTTTATTTTCGACGCCATCCGCACTGTTTTTCAGACTTTCGGTTTCCAACCCCTGGAAACCCCTGCCATGGAAAACCTCTCAACACTTACCGGAAAATATGGCGAGGAAGGCGACCAGTTGCTCTTTAAAATCCTCAATTCCGGTGACTTTCTGAAGGACGCCGATGCATCCAGGTTGAGCAATTACCGGGCACTGACGCCTGAAATTGCTGAAAAAGGCCTCCGCTACGACCTCACGGTACCCTTTGCCCGCTTCGTGGTGATGAACAGGAACGAAGTGACGTTTCCCTTCAAGAGATACCAGATCCAACCCGTGTGGCGGGCCGATCGCCCGCAGAAAGGCCGCTACCGGGAATTCTATCAATGCGACGCAGATGTGGTAGGAACTGATTCGCTCCTGTGTGAAGCCGAGATCATCCTCATGATAAAATCGGTTTTCAGGAGCCTCGGCATTGCTGACTACACCATCAAGATCAATCACCGCGGAATATTGAACGGCGTCGCCGAGTTGATCGGGACGGCCGGAAACGAGACCGCCCTGTTCGTCGCCATCGACAAACTGGACAAGATCGGAGAAGGAAAAGTCAGGGAAGAGTTGAGCGCGAAAGGATTCTCACCCCAAAGTCTGGACCTTCTTTTTGAAATACTGAACCTGAAGGGCGCTACCGCCGCAAGACTTCAATACCTGAAAGATAAGTTCAGGATCACCACGCAGGGAAACAAAGGCATTGCGGATCTGGAACAGGTTTTTGGTCTTGTCAGAAGTCTTGGCTCCGACGAAAGCCAGGTGGATTTTGACGTTGCCCTTGCCCGCGGACTCAGCTATTACACGGGCTGCATCTTTGAAGTAAAGATCAACAACGTAAGCATCGGCAGCGTGAGCGGCGGAGGAAGATACGATCATCTGACCCAGGCGTTCGGAGACAAAGAGAACTTATCCGGCGTGGGTTTTTCGTTCGGGGTAGACAGGATCTATGACGCGATGGAGGAACTGAAGCTTTTCCCAAGAAAAGCACAGATCTCCTCCAGGGTGCTGGTATGCCATTTTGATCAGCCGAGTTTCGACTATGGATTAGGCGTGCTTACATCGTTGCGGCAAGCCGGGATCGCTTCCGAAATATTTCCTGAGCTGTCAAAGATCAAAAAGCAACTCGACTACGCCAATAAAAAACAGGTTCCGTTTGCGCTGGTCATTGGCTCCGAGGAAATGACTTCCGGACAAATCGCGATTAAAAATCTTGAGACAGGTGAACAGGAAAAATTATATCTTGAACAGATCCTTGAACGACTAGAAAAATAAACCTTTCATCTCAGCCGGCTTGCGGTAAGAGATGCAAACAACAAATGCAGCCATCCCATGTCGCGAGCGCACACGCACGAAATCTCATCCCGAACATTAACCCTGGACGATCTTCAGCGTATCATTTCAGGGCCGGCGAAACTTTCGCTTTCCACTGACGCAAAAACAAGGATCACGCGCTGCCGCGAATACCTGGACGAAAAAATTCAGAATTCACGCGAACCTATTTACGGGATCAATACAGGCTTTGGCTCCCTGTATAACCGCCACATTTCCTACGACCAGCTCGAAAAGCTTCAGGAAAACCTCGTCAAATCACATGCGTGCGGAACAGGACCAGTCGTGCCTGAAGAAATTGTGAGGCTCATGCTTTTCCTTAAGATCCAATCGCTTGCCTACGGTTATTCCGGCGTTCAGTGCAGTACGGTAGAGCGGTTGGCGGAGATGTTCAACCGCGCTGTATTCCCTGTTGTCTACGAAATGGGCTCGCTCGGCGCATCCGGTGATCTCGCACCCCTGGCCCACCTTTCTCTTCCCCTGATCGGTTTGGGAGAAGTGATCTGGGAAGGAAAACATTATCCTTCAGCCGACATCAATGCGAAGTTTAACTGGGCGCCGATACACTTTCGTGCCAAAGAAGGACTGGCGCTGCTGAACGGCACACAATTTATGAGCGCCTTCGGTGTGTGGTGTACTTTCCATGCGCAGCGGATCATCAGGATCAGCAACATCGTCGCCGCCCTTTCACTCGATGTCTTTGACGGACGGCGCGAGCCATTCCTTCCGGAGGTCCACAACATCCGGCCCCAGCCCGGCCAGCAGCAAGTGGCGGCGGAGGTCCTTCGCTTGCTCGAGGGGAGCAGGCTTATCGAACAGGAGAAAAAACACGTGCAGGACCCATACTCCTTTCGTTGTGTTCCGCAGGTACACGGCGCGAGCGCAGATGCCGTCCATTATGTGTCGAATATCTTCCTGACGGAGATCAACAGCGTCACGGACAATCCCAATATTTTTCCCGATCAGGATATGATCATCTCCGCCGGGAATTTTCACGGGCAACCCCTGGCCCTGGGCCTGGATTTTTTATCCATCGCCCTCAGCGAGATAGGCAGTATCTCGGAGCGGAGAACCTACCAGCTGATCTCAGGTTCACGGGAGCTTCCGAATTATCTTGTGGCCAATCCCGGAATTAATTCCGGATTAATGATCCCACAATACACCGCGGCTTCGCTTGTAAGCCAGAATAAACAATTGTGTACCCCTGCCTCAGTGGATTCCATTGTCAGTTCCAACGGTCAGGAAGATCACGTCAGCATGGGCGCCAATGCAGCAACAAAGACACATAGGATTGTCAATAATCTATATTCCATCCTTGCCATTGAGCTGATCACGGCTGCGCAGGCCCTGACTTTCCGGCGCCCGTTGCATACCTCTCCCTACCTGGAGAATCTGGTCAATACTTTCCGTCGCTCCGTACCGTTTATAGAGGATGACCGGGTATTGCATGATGATATCCATCGCGCAGAAAAATTCCTGAAAGATTTTGAACTACCAGCATGATGGGCAGAGTGGTAATACTATTTTTGATTGCATTCGGATGGCACTGCGCCGCACAGGCACAATACAACAGCGCGGCGGGAAAATTCCAGGTCAATCAGATCAAAGGGTGCGCTCCCTTCACGGTTACAGTCACCCCCATTCCGCCGTTCGTGTGTGACACCAGCAACCCGTGCGCTGCCTTTTATGAAAACAGCACCACCAATGAGCCATTGATCAATCAACCGTTTACCCACACCTATACGCAACCCGGAATCTATAACTTAAAGATCCTTCAGAGCGCTTTATATGACAGCATCCGGATCGAAGTGGTTCCAAACACGCCTCCCGGGTTCGATGTTTATACCTGCGGAAATAATCAGGTCTCTGTCAAGATCAATGACAGCAACTACGATGAGTATGTGATAAACTACAATGACGGCAGTCCCCCCGTCGTTGTCAGCTCCATGGCAACGCATACATATCAGTATCCATCGTCGACAACCCGGACCATTACGGTAAGAGGAAGAGAACTGAATGCAGACGATAATTGCAGTGAGGCCGGAAGGATCGTTACGCCGCTGTTGACACTGCCGGCCCCGACCATAACACTGCTGGAGGTTCTGGATGATAGCCGCATCCGGCTTGAATTCAATGCGCTTCCCAATATCCAGTACAAGCTCGGCGTGGCGATCAACAATGCGAATATCTTTCAGCAGATGAAAACGCTGTATAATACTTCCGTGGACACCATCATCAACCTGAAGACTGATGACAATTACTATTGCTTCCAGATCGCAGCATTCGATCCTTGTAATAACACCGTCATAAATTCCGCCACGATCTGCAGTACCAACCTGGACCTGTCCGCCCGCAACAACGCCATTGACGTGAAGTGGGCGACGTCAACGGCAGGTGTGAGCGATTTCCGTCTCACCCGGACGGCAGGCGACGGAACGCTGCTGGTGACAGCGCCGCCCGCCTCCCCATATGCAGACATGGGCGTAATCTGTGGTCTTGAATATTGTTATCAGCTGACAACGAACTATCCCAACGGAAGCCGTAGTGTCTCCATGTCAAAATGCGGAATCGGTTTTTCCACCGATACACCTACCGCCATTGAAAACATCACCTCGCTGGTAAATGACAACAGCGTGATCCTTGAATGGCAAACGGATCCGGATTTCATTCCAGCAGAATTCACCATCAGTAAATCCGTACAGAACAACTACAGTTTTCTGGCGAACGGAACGCAGAGCGCCTATGCTGACGCAACGTACAGGGTGGATGACGCTTCCTGTTACCGCATCCGCTACCAGGATGTTTGCGGTAATCAAAGTCCCGAAAGCGCTGAGGCCTGTCCGATAAGGCTTAGTGGCAGCCTGCTGAAAAATAACTCCATCAGCTTAACCTGGACTCCTTATGTGGGCTGGAAAAACGGCGTTTCGGGTTATGCGATAGAAAAGTATTCCGAGGATGGCATACTCCTGCAGACCTTCCAGGTTGGAAACATCACGGCCTACGTTGACGCATCGGATGACCTGGACTACCAGACTTTTCTCTATGTCGTCAAAGCTATTTCAGCGGAACCCGGCCTTGCGCAGTCGGTATCAAACCGCGTAGCCATCTTAAAAGATCCAAACTTATTTCATCCCACTGCCTTTACGCCGAACGGCGATAATCTGAACGACTTCTTCACGGTCTTCGGACAATATGTGGTGGGTTTCGAAATGAAGATATTCAACCGCTGGGGAGAACTGTTGTTCACAACGGACAATATTGAAACGGGTTGGGATGGTGCGTTCCGGGGACAGGAAATGCCCGAAGGCACCTACACCTTCATCGCACACATCACCGACCGTGCCGGCAGGACTTTCAAACGCTCGGGCTCGGTGCTCCTGCTCCGAAAGGGGGAATGAGTCGGAACATGAGGCAATCGTCATGTCGGCGGGAGGGAACAATCAAAATGTAAACGTTCATCACCGGAAAGTTTCGCTGACGGCCGCGATTTCACTATTTGCTGTTTCCTTATTTCCCTACCTTTACACGCTTTGAACAGCAGGCATAAAGATGGTCGCACTTAATATTTAAAACGAAGCACTATGTTTGATATGATGAAAATGATGGGCAAGATGAAGGAAGTTCAGGCCCGTTTAAAGGAAGCGCAGGACAACCTGGTAAATGTGCAGGCTTTCGGAGAATCCGGAGGCGGACTGGTGAAGGCTACCGTGAACGGCAAACGCCAGCTGATAGGCCTTGACGTGGATCCCTCGTTATTAAAATCTGACGATAAAATTGTATTGCAGGACCTCATCATCGCCGCCGTGAACAAGGCAGCCGAAGAGGCAGAAGTTAAGGCGAAGGAGGAATTGCGGAAGAGTACTGAAGGCCTGCTGCCGAATATTCCAGGAATGGACTTAAGCAGTATGATGGGATGACCCGCGTCGCTGTGGTCATTTTGAATTACAATGGTGAAAAACTGCTTCCGCGGTTTTTACCTTCGGTGATTCAATACTCTCCGGAAGCCGAAATTGTTGTTGCGGATAATGGATCAACCGATCAGTCAGTACAACTGCTCCGGACCCACTACCCGGCGGTGTCGGTACTGCCCCTTGGGAAAAATTATGGGTTTTGCGGCGGGTACAATCATGCGTTGCGTGTGATTGAAGCGCAATATTATGTCTTGCTAAACTCGGATGTCGCGGTAACGCCGGGCTGGCTGACTCCACTGATCGATTTACTCGACGGCAATCCCAAAATCGCTGCCGTGCAACCCAAGATTTTATCTTACTATAACAGGGACCTTTTCGAGTACGCAGGCGCAGGCGGCGGATTTCTCGATGCCCTGGGCTATCCATTTTGCAGGGGCCGCATTTTTGACCACGTTGAGGAAGACAAAGGGCAGTATGATGATATAAGACCGGTTTTCTGGGCTTCAGGCGCCTGCATGATGATCCGGTCGGAAAAGTACCATCAGCACAACGGTCTGGACGAAGATCTTTTTGCCCATATGGAAGAGATTGATCTGTGCTGGAAGTTGAACCGGTCGCACAACCAGGTTTACTTCTCCGGCCAGAGCTGTGTGTATCACCTGGGCGCCGGCACCCTCGGATACCACCATCCCCGGAAGACCTATCTTAATTTCAGAAATGGCTTAAGCCTGATCTACAAGCACCTGGATCCGGACGAACTCTGGTATAAGCTTCCGGCGCGAATCGTGCTCGACTGGCTGGCTGCCTTCTTTTTTCTTTTTAAAGGTCAGGGTCGCAACTTTATCAGTGTTTTCAGGGCGCATTTCAGTTTTCTGGGCGCATTGGGCAAACTGAAAAGAAAGCGGAGGGAGATCCGTCAGGCATATCCTTCCTATCCCCGCGAAAACATCTATGGCGGGGTGATTATATATGATTATTACCTGCGCAAAAGAAAGTCCTTCCGGCTTCAGTAATCCCAGATGGGATTGCGTTTCCGCAGGTGCTTGCGCATATTCATTACAAAGGCGAGGGCCAGGTATACAATGACTGGCGACCCGAACGTAATGAAAGAGGCATATATGAAGAATAACCTGATACTCGACGTCGCCACTCCCAGCTTTTCACCCAGTTGGGTACATACCCCAAAGGCATAGCCTTCAAAGAAATGCTGGATTTTAAATGCTAAATCACTCATAACCATGTGTTAGGCTTTCAACTTGCCAAAAAGTTCATTTATCGACCAAAAATCCGGCTCACAAATATAACGACCAACGGCGTGCCATCCAGTGGCAGTTTTCTTATTTTTTTGACTATAATTGCAAAAAAACACACATAAGTTTAGTTTTGAAACCTCTAAAATCAACTATAAACAAACTCCAATGAGAAAAGTAGTTTACTCATTTTTTATTGTCGCTGCCTTAAGCATGGCGGGCTGTACATTGCCCAAAATGGTTAAAATGTCTAAGGATCAACAACTTACCGTAACTCCTAATCCACTGGAGGTCCACAAGGACACGGTAACCTTTGACATGGCCGCAAACCTTCCTGTGAAAATGTTAAAAAAGGGTACTGTTTACACAGTCAACACTTTTTATAAGTATGGCGAACAGGAAGTCGCCCTGGATCCTATCACATTCAAAGCTGAGGATTATCCCAACGCCGGAACAGAACAACCCAAAGCTACCCAGACGTTTTCTTTCGCTTACAATCCTGCGATGAAAAATGGTGTGGTGGAGGTTGAAGGTGTTGCATCCAAAGGTGAAAAAGCCAAAAGCTCCCCCAGAATGCAGGTGGCAACAGGTGTTGTTACCACCTCAAAACTTGTTAGACCGGTGTATTTTGCAGCCTACGCTGACCACGGTTACAACAACCAACCTGAACTTGAGCCGGTGATCATCCCTGATTTCATCTTCCAGCAAGGAAGGTCTGTTCTGAGAACTTCTGAAACCAGAAGCCCCAAAGGCAAGCAATTAGACGCATTCATCGCTTCCAAGAATGCTACCAGCACTGTCACCATCACAGGTACTCACTCTCCTGAAGGTGCGGAACGTGTCAACAGCCGCCTGTCTCCGGATCGCGCTGCTGCCATTGAAAAATACTATCGCCAGCAGATGAAGAAATACGATTACAAACAACAGGCTGACGAGATCAAATTTATCCTGAAGCCTGTCGTTCGCGACTGGAATGAATTCAAGAATGCACTGGCGTCTTATGATGGCATTACTTCTGAGCAAAAAGCTGAATACCTGAACATCATCAACGGTGGTGGTTCTTTCGAAGACCAGGAAGACAGATTGCACAAACTTGCTACTTACCGCAAAGTCTTCAGAGATGTGTATCCGAAATTAAGGACTGCCAAAACTGAAATCCTTGTATTGAAAGACAAGAAAACCGATGCAGAGATCTCTGTCCTTTCAAAGCAGATCACACAGGGTCAGGCAAACGCTGATTCCTTGTCACTGGAAGAAATGATGTATGCCGCCAACCTTACTCCTTCCCTGGAAGAGAAAGCAGCGATCTACGAAGCTGCTACCAAAAAAGGCACAAACTGGCATGCACACAACAACTTAGGCGCTGTTTACATCGCCCAGGCACTCGAAAATTCCGCAAATGCTGAAAGCCTTGCTGACAAAGCACAGGCGCAACTCGACATCGCTACCAGACTGAATGGTGAAGCTGCTGAAATCCACGCAAACCTCGCTTCTGTAAGCATGATGAAAGGCAATCCTTATGCTGCCTACAGCCATGCAAATGAGGCTCAGAACGCGGGCTTGAGCGGAGACAACGCTGCAGGATTGAACGGCGTAAAGGGTGCTGCTGAAATCTTTATGGGCAAATACCAGGATGCAGTAAGATCAACTTCTGCTGCTACTGATGACGCCGCAAACCTGTTCAACAAAGGTTTGGCTCAACTCCTGAACAAAGATTATCAGAACGCGCTGACCAGCTTCAACGATGCAGCCAGCAAAGACAGCAACCTGGCCGTTGCCCACTATGGCGCCGCCATTGCCGCAGCAAGATTAGGCAACAACGATGCAGTGGTAAGCAATCTTAGCAACGCTGTGTCTGCCGACCCTTCTTTGAAAGAGGCCGCCCTGACTGACCTTGAGTTCTCTAAAGTTTCTTCTACCGAGAGCTTCAGAAACGCGTTGAAATAACATTATCTCACTTGCAAAGGAAACCCTCCCGGAAAACACCGGGAGGGTTTTTTATTTGGTCCTTTCGGGAATTAGGTTTTGCCATTCACCCCTGAGATACTATTTTTACGGACTTTAATAAACGTATGAGAGAGATTCAGTTCAGAGAAGCCCTTCGGGAGGCGATGAATGAAGAAATGCGAAGAGATTCAAAGATTTTCCTCATGGGCGAGGAAGTCGCAGAATATAATGGCGCTTACAAAGTAAGCCAGGGCATGCTCGATGAGTTCGGTCCGGAAAGAGTGATTGACACCCCGATTGCGGAACTTGGTTTTACCGGTATCGGCGTGGGTGCAGCCATGAACGGTCTTCGGCCCATCATTGAATTCATGACCTTCAACTTCTCTCTGGTAGCCATCGATCAGATCATCAACAGCGCCGCAAAGATGATGTCCATGTCAGGTGGACAATTCAATGTACCCATCGTCTTCAGAGGCCCAACCGGTAACGCAGGTATGCTCAGCTCTCAGCACAGCCAGAACTTTGAGAACTGGTTTGCAAATACTCCTGGACTTAAGGTCGTTGTTCCTGCAAATCCCTATGATGCCAAAGGACTTTTGAAGTCGGCCATTCGCGATAACGACCCCGTTATCTTTATGGAATCGGAACTGATGTATGGTGACAAAGGTGCTGTTCCTGAGGAAGAATACCTGCTCCCCCTGGGTGTCGCTGATATTAAGAAGCCTGGATCAGATGTAACCATCATTTCTTTCGGAAAAATCCTGAAGGTGGCCCTTACGGCAGCAGCTGAACTTGAAAAAGAAGGTATTTCGGCGGAAGTGATCGATCTCCGGACCGTTCGACCCATCGACTTTGCCACCATAATAGAATCCATTAAGAAAACGAACAGGATGGTGATCGTTGAAGAAGCCTGGCCACTTGCCTCGATCTCCTCGGAAATCACCTATCATGTTCAAAAACATGCTTTCGATTATCTCGACGCACCCATTCACCGCGTTACGAGCCTTGACGCACCTCTCCCCTACGCACCCACACTGATCCAGGAAATTCTTCCCAACGTGGAGAAGACTTTGAAGGCGGTGAAGGCTGTCATGTATCGGGACTAGTCCACAGACCACAGTCCACAGTCCACAGTCCACAGACCACCGCTGAAGGCGAGGTTGTCGATCAACCTCCTGCTTATAACTGAACTATCATGAGGGGGATTACATCTCCCTTTTTTTATTTCACTTCTTTTGACCGTGGACCAGCCCGATCATACATCAAAACGCTCCACGCCTCCCCTATTTTGCCCTCCATCAGGTATTGTTGCGCAAGCTTATGCATGGCCTCCACACCCCGCTGGCGCGCTGCTTCAAGGCGGTTATCATGGAGTATAGCCGGGTCGATATCATGGGGTAGCTGTTCAACGGTTGCAAGCATGCCAAGGTCATTTCCCGTCAGGATCTTGCTACGCCTGATCTGCTCCGGAATCTGATCCACGCCAATACCCGGCCGATCGCCTGGCCTGGGCACTTTAAAAATGGCATTTCCCTGGACTCTGCAGTAATATTCCTTTCCCAGCCTGGCCACCGCATCCAGTTTGTAGGGGTCGATTACACCCTGCTCATCAAGCACCTCTTCTTTAATGTGCATGAGCAAAACCTGACAGATGACAAGGTTTCCCGCGCCTCCCATGTTTCCCGTCTGGATAACCTGCAGCACCTTGCATTCCATCGCAACGGGGGCCTCGGCCACCCGCGGCGGTTTTACCATCACCGATGGAATCTCCGTAAAGCCTGCCTTCTGAAATTCATTCACTCCTCTCGGATATTCACCGCTGGCAAGTGAAGCTTGCTGCACCATAGCATAGTTAACAATGTTAATGACGACCTCGGGTACGGCAACAACATTCTCGTAGGTGTGCTTGGTCGTATGATCCCTTCCCCTGCGCGCCGGCGAAAAAATCAACAGCGGCGGATTGGATCCGAAACAATTAAAGAAGCTGAAAGGACTTAAATTCACCCCGCCCTGTGCATCTACCGTACTGGCAAAAGCGATGGGCCGCGGCGTGACGGCACCCAGCAAATAGCCGTGAAGTTTCTGAGGGGTAACATCTCTTGGATTTATCGTAACCATGCTTTCGGATTGCTGATCATCATTTAGTACTTAAAAAAGTCCGCCGCGCACCGGACTCACACAGGTGGCAGGATCTTTCCCTTGCATTCACCGAATCCGATCCTTACGCCATTGTTCTCCGCGTACGCATGCATCCTCACCGTGTCTCCATCGAGCACAAAAGTGCGTTCGGTTCCATCAGGCATCGGGAGGGGCTTCTTACCGTTCCAGGAAAGTTCGAGCATGGAGCCAAATGAACCCG
The DNA here is from genome assembly GCA_049791675.1 of Chryseosolibacter sp. Classification (GTDB taxonomy): domain Bacteria; phylum Bacteroidota; class Bacteroidia; order Cytophagales; family Cyclobacteriaceae; genus Chryseosolibacter. The sequence goes on along the minus strand of JBARAD010000304.1, from coordinate 7,036 downwards.
GAGATGGCCCGCTGATCGTGCCCGACGCATAAACATCACCAACCTGAACATTGCATCCGTTGACCGTATGATGGGCAAGCTGCTGGTTTACATTCCAATACAGATAGCGGGAATTTGATCGGCACAATACGGTTTGTGCGCTGCCTTCCGGCTGCAGGGTCACTTCGAGCATGATGTCAAAGTTCTTGTTGCCGGAGAAATTCAGGTATGACAACACCGGCGGATCCTGGGGTGGGCCAGCTGCACGGAAGGGTTCGAGTGCATCCAGGGTCACAAGCCACGGCGACATCGTGGAAGCAAAGTTCTTCCCTAGAAAGGGGCCCAGCGGAATGTATTCCCACTGCTGGATATCGCGCGCGGACCAGTCATTGAACAAAACAAATCCGGCAATATGATCTTCCGCCATTTCAACGCTTACGGGATAGCCGAGCCTGCTTTCCCTGCAGGTGATGAAGGCAAGCTCAAGTTCGAAATCAAGCTTGCGCGATGCTGAAAACTCCGGAAGCGCTTTGTCGGGAGCTTTGATCTGCCCATGCGGGCGATGAATATCTGTTCCTGAAACTACGATGGATGAAGCGCGCCCGTGATACCCTACGGGCAGATGTTTCCAGTTCGGCAACAGTGGATTTTCCGGATCGCGAAAAATGGAACCCACATTGATCGCATGTTCTTCACTGCTGTAAAAATCGGTATAGTTGGATACCCTTACCGGTAATAACATCTGCGCCTCACGTTGCAGGATGAGCGCCTTTTGCCGGAGTGCGTGCGGCAGTGTATGATCATCCTGCCGTAATAATTCCGAGACGCGGTTGCGGACCGCGCGAATCCTTTCTCTGCCCAGCGCGAGGAAGTCATTGAGACAGGGCTGACGAAAAACTCCGGGAGGGATTGCCATGCTGTCGAGGAATCCCCCGTCGTGAAGGAAAGCCACGTCGAGAATGGCGTCGCCAATAGCAACACCGGTGCGCGGGGATGAATCCGCAGTCTTGAAGATCCCAAAGGGAAGATTTTGAATAGGAAAATCCGAACCGGCGGGCACTTTAACCCAACTCGTGAGCATCGGATCATTGGTTTCGCGTACAGCCATCATTTAAAAGTAAACCTAATTTATTAGGGCCACGACTGCAAGCTGAGGAAAGAGTAACTTTGCAGCCCATGAAACCGCTTCCTGAAAAATTCGAAATGGCAATCCGCGCGCAACTCGGTAACGATTTCCGTGCCTTTGAAGCAAGTCTTCAGGACCCATCCCCTGTCAGCATCCGCGTTCATCCGTTGAAGAACAGGCGACCCGCCCGGCAACAACCTGTTCCCTGGAGCCAGTTCGGAGAATATCTCGACAGCCGACCACGCTTTACGCTGGATCCGCATTTCCACGCAGGAAGTTATTACGTTCAGGAAGCAAGCTCCATGTTCCTCGAACAGGCTTTTCTCCAGCAGGTCGATCATAAACAGCCCCTCAACGTACTGGACCTTTGCGCCGCCCCCGGCGGAAAATCCACACACCTGCTCAGCCTTCTGAACAGGGAAAGTCTGCTAGTCTCCAATGAGGCCATCCGCGCCCGTGCCGCCATTCTTTCTGAAAATATCCAGAAATGGGGATATCCGAATGCCATCGTGACGAATAACGACCCGGGAGACTTTAAACGGTTAAAAGGATTCTTTGATGTCATGGTCGTTGACGCTCCCTGCTCCGGAGAAGGATTGTTCAGGAAAGATCCGGAAGCAATGGATGAATGGTCTCCGGAAAATGTACAGCTGTGCGCCAGCCGCCAAAAGCGGATCCTGGCGGATGCATGGGATGCACTCAAAAAGAACGGGATCCTTATCTACTCGACATGCACCTATAATGAATCGGAGGATGAAGCAAATCTGCAATGGCTGAAAGACCATCACAATGTCGAGTTTCTTGACATCACAACGGACCCGGCATGGGGCGTAACGACGGTAAAGCGCAACGGCCTGGTTGCTTACCGCTTCTTTCCCCACCGCGCAAAAGGAGAAGGTTTTTTTATCGCTGTGATCAAAAAGAACGAATCAACGGAACCACTGCTGATAAAAAATAAAACGAGCCTGGCGGCGCCATCGAAGAAGATTCAGGAAAAACTGGATGACTGGATAACGCCTGACCGGCCTGTCCGCTATTTTCAGTTCCAGGATTTGCTGTTTTATACTCCCGAATCAAAATCCAGGGAAGTGGAATTCCTCCTGCAGCATCTCAAGATCATGTATGCGGGAACCAACCTGGCGAGGCAGAAACACGAGAAGCTGATTCCGGAACACGCCCTTTCCCTGTCTGTTGAGCTGAACCGGAATAATTTTCCTGTTGCCCCGGTTTCGCAGGAGGATGCCCTGAAATATCTAAGGAAAGATGTGATACAACTGGAAGGCAGGACGCCAGGGTTTACATTGCTTACCTATAACGATATGCCTATTGGCTGGGTAAATGTTCTGCCCAACCGCGTGAATAATATGTATCCTTCCGAGTGGCGCATCCGGATGACAGACCATCCCCGCGAATCCTGACCTTCTGTTCTTGCCGTGAAGATGCTTATGCCTGGGTGCCCCACGCCTGAAGCGCTTCCCATACGGCCTCCGGGAGCGCTACACCGCTGAAGAAGAGTCCCACACAAAAAACTTTTTGCCTGAAGGCCGAGCGGTGAATGGCCAGTGGCAGCGCAGCGACTGACAGCGCCGTAAAAGCGATCGCAAATATCACCGTGAGTAATGAAATCAATACCGCGGACGTCGAGAAGTAAATTGCGAGAACACTCAGGCCAATCACCGTGGAGCTGATCCAAAAAATGCGCTCCATGCCATAACGATTCACCACGTGGCTCATGGGCCAGGAAAGCAGCGCCGAAACAATGAGGATAGCCACTACGATAATTTTTGTATCCGTATTGAAAACAAGCGCCAGCGTATCACCCGGTACCGACGGAAAGAAATAAAACAGGAGCGTGGTAGCAATGCCGACACAGAGCCCGGGAAAGAAAATAAGTCCATAACGGGAATTCAGCAACTCCGCTTGCGGGGAGCGGGCTTCCCTGTCTCCACTTTCCCGGAAAAGCTGAAGTGAGTTTTTTTTCAGCGCATATCCTGAAAGAAAAGTGACAACACCGCCTGCAACGAAAGTTGCGGGAGCACCGAGGTAGTCGATGATATCAACGATCACTGGTTCCAGGGAGTAGATCAGATTACCAGTGATGGTCAGGATCGCCATCGCATGCGGAAGCTTATCAACCGATGTGAATAATTCAATGGTGGAGAGGGCCGGGCTGGTGAATATGCTCATCGCGATCAGCCAGAACACAATCAGCACAGGCAGTATCCACCGGAAAACCTCACCGGGATTTCCCAGCAATGTAAAGGCGACGGCCATGAAGATCATCGCGGCAAAGCTGATCCCGGAAGAGATGATGGGGATCCGGTGACCTTTTTCCAGACGATACCGGTCGCCAAGCGCTCCTGCTATCATGGGCGTGATCACCAGGATCAAGCCCTGCGCTGCCATCAGGAGGAATGTAAAATCCGAAAAATGGAACTGGACCAGCAGTTTCGGCTGATAATTCTGATAGGCGATCCACCCGATGATAATGGAACCGTACAAGGCCGCCAGGCTCCATAGTTGCTTCCATTGGATTGAATTACGGGTTTCAGATCGTCTTTCTCTGGTTTCATTTAAGGTGAGCGTTTCCATAATCCGGTGGTTTGCGACAATCTCAGTAATACAGCTGCTGAGAGCGTGAATACGTTTCCGTCTCGTCTGGTGACCGGGTTACGGTCCATTACGTGTGCGCTGCCCGGAGGGAATAAAGGACTGCCTGCTCGCGACATTTGCCCCTCCGCTTTAATCGCTGCCCTATTTTCCTTGATTGCGATTATTCCCCGGTATTCTTATTTCCCTATTTTTGCGGCTTAAGCATTGACTCATGTCACTATCCACCAAATACAATCCTGCAGAAGTCGAGAACAAGTGGTACAGCTACTGGATGAAAAACGGTTTTTTCCATTCAGAACCGAATGCTGAAAAGGAGCCTTTTTGTATCGTCATACCTCCTCCGAATGTGACAGGCGTGCTCCATATGGGCCACATGTTGAATAATACCATCCAGGACATACTGATCCGGAGGGCCCGAATGCAGGGCAAAGAAGCCTGCTGGGTGCCGGGCACGGACCACGCTTCCATCGCGACAGAGGCCAAGGTGGTGGCCATGCTGCGGGAACGCGGCATCAAAAAATCCGATCTCACACGCGATGAATTCCTGAATTACGCGTGGGAGTGGAAAGAAAAATACGGCGGTATCATCCTTGAACAGTTGAAGAAACTGGGCGCATCCTGTGACTGGGAGAGGACGAAGTTCACCATGGATCCGGATTACTATGATGCTGTGATCAACGTCTTCATAGACCTGTATCGCAAAGGTCACATTTACCGCGGATTGCGTATGGTCAATTGGGATCCCGCCGGAAAGACCGCACTCTCCGATGATGAAGTGATCCATAAAGAAGTTTCATCAAAGCTGTATTACATCCGCTACCAGGTTGAAGGCAGCCCCGATGAATTTATAACCATCGCTACCGTCCGGCCCGAAACCATCATGGCAGACACTGCTATCTGTGTTAACCCCAATGATGAGCGTTTCAGGCACCTGAAAGGAAAAAAGGCGCTGATACCGCTGATCAACCGGGCCGTGCCTGTGATTGAAGACGAGTACGTAGCCATGGACTTTGGCACAGGATGCCTGAAAGTAACGCCAGCCCATGACATGAACGATTATGAGCTGGGCAAAAAACACAATCTTGAGGTCATTGATATTTTGAATGACGACGGCACGCTGAATGAGAAAGCGCAGATCTTCGTGGGCGAAGACCGCTTCATTGCCCGGAAGCGAATAACGAAGGAGCTTGAAGCGAAAGGTTTCCTTGTCAAAGTGGATGATTACCAGAGCAGCGTCGGGTTCTCTGAAAGGACGGATGCAGTGATCGAGCCCAGGCTTTCGCTGCAATGGTTTCTGGAAATGAAGAAGATCACCCGCCCGGCTTTTGAGAATGTGATGAATGATGAAGTGCGTCTCATTCCCCCGAAATTCAAGAACACCTACCGCCACTGGATGGAGAACGTCCGCGACTGGTGTATTTCACGTCAGCTGTGGTGGGGCCATCGCATCCCCGCCTGGTACGATGACAAGGGTAACTACGTAGTTGCCAAAACAGAGGAAGGGGCGCTGGAGGAATACCGCAAGAAGTACCCCGACCAGAAAACGGTAACGCTGCAGCAGGATCCCGATGTGATGGACACCTGGTTTTCCAGCTGGCTGTGGCCCATGGCTGTATTCGACACCACGATCTTTTCCGGTGAAGGCAATCAGAAAGGCAACCGCGACCTGAATTACTACTATCCAACCAACGACCTGGTTACTGCTCCCGAGATCCTCTTCTTCTGGGTGGCGCGCATGATCATTGCTGGATACGAATACCGCGGAGCAAAGCCATTCAGCAATGTTTACCTCACCGGCATTGTGCGCGACAAACTTGGCCGCAAAATGTCAAAGTCACTGGGTAATTCGCCGAACCCGCTCGATCTGATAGCACAATACGGCGCCGACGCCATCCGCACAGGCATGCTGTTCAGCGCGCCCGCCGGCAACGATCTGTTGTACGATGAAAAACTCGTCGAGCAGGGAAGGAACTTCGCCAATAAGATCTGGAATGCTTTCAGGCTCGTCAACGGCTGGACTACTGAGAAATTAGCCGTGCCCGAAGAAAATAACGTTGCCGTCACCTGGTTCCAGTCGAGATTGCATCAAACGCTCGCAGAGGTGGAAGATCATTTTGACAAGTTCCGGATCTCTGACGCCCTGCTCACCGTTTACAAATTGATATGGGATGACTTCTGTTCCTGGTATCTTGAGATGGTCAAGCCGGAGTTCGGCAAACCCATCGATCAGCAAACGTATCAATCGACAACGCGCTTCTTCGAAACTCTTTTGAAGGCGCTTCATCCCTTCATGCCCTTTATCACGGAGGAGCTATGGCATGAATTGAACGCCAGGGCCGAAGATGACTGTATTATCACGGCCCCTTATCCGAAGGCCGAAAAATTTGACACTGCGATCCTGACAGAAGCCCAGTATGCTTTCGATATGATCACTGAAATCCGCAACACGAGGAACACGAAAAACCTTTCCCCGAAAGAAGCACTGGCGCTGATGGTCAAGAAATCAGACGATCTCCCTGTAAAAGGATTCTGGCCAGTGATACAAAAACTGGCGAACCTGAGCCGGGTCGAGTTCGTAGCGGAAGCGCCCTCAGGAAACGCTACGCCTTTCCTTGTAAGATCCAATGAATTCTACATTCCGCTCGAAGGAAAAGTGGATGAGACAAAAGAGCGGGAAGCGATCGTGAAAGAACTATCCTACCACAAAGGATTTCTCGCCCTCGTAGACAAAAAACTCAGCAACGAAAAATTTGTCAACAGCGCACCTCCGCAAGTAGTGGAATCAGAGCGCAAAAAGAAAGCCGATGCGGAGGCAAAGGTCAACGCACTGGAAGAGCGCCTGAGCAGGATCAGTTCGTGACCAGCAGCGTATTGTAGTGTTCGAAGATGGCACGCAGGTGCGCGGCATCATCGAGCCTCAATGCGTTGACTTTTATGAAACTGTTCACCCCGGAAGCGTGCGCACCGAAAAGGGGCAGCAGTTTTTTCCTGCTGGACGGAAGCTCCCCGACCACGCCGTCCTTCAGGTAGAAGAAATTGTCTTTCTTAACGATGCGCGCGTCCCTGTTCCCCATATCAAAGGCATGGTTGTAGCTTGGCTTGATCATCGTGGCTTTTGTTTTCGACACCAGTGTCAAAGGTCCCTCTATGAGCACCTCAAAGAATCCGGAAAGCGGAACATTTTCAGGATTTTTGAAATCTCCGCCATTGACGAAATAATGCGGCGTATGGGCAAGCGTATCGATCCACACAAAGCTCCTGACCTTTTTACCACTGAGAACCTTTACCGAACCCGATGTTTTGATCTCAAACTGGTCC
>JBARAD010000303.1:0-87264 GCA_049791675.1 Chryseosolibacter sp. | reverse complement strand
GTCATGTTGAGAACTTTGTCCATAATTTTTCCGGCTGCTAATAACACAAAATGTGTTGAATTATCAAAATTTACTTCTGGCAAAATATATGAATACGATTGAAACGAGTAATAAAATGGCTCCGGGTACGGCCAAACCGACGATTAAGGCGTACCGGTCGGCAAAAGTATCCAGCGTGATTTCCCCGGCATCGTCGCGGTCCACAAACAGCGACAGGACCTGACCCACCTCGTAATCCGGCGGTGATGAATAAAAGGTCGATTCGTACGATCGTTTGTTTCCTTTCCATTCATATGCTATAACTGGGGCGCTCTCTCCGGTATCCAGCGTGTTCATCTGTGTAACCACGCCGGTGACGCGGTCGCTGTTACCGATGGATCGAAGTTGCAGAAAGTAAATGACGCCGGCCGCCACCAGGAACAGGGATGAGGCGATCAGCAGAAAGACCCCCACGCCTTTGGCGACGGTCTGTAGACATCCAGTTGCGTTGTAAGAAACGTAACCCGGAATAACTTCCCTGGCTACTTCTTCCACCATGACAAGGGATTCCTTCAGGTTGAGGTTAAGATTCGTTCGGACAAGTTTCACCGCGTCGGGCTTGCGGCCTGCAGTCAGCAATCGGGCTACTTCCCCCTTGAGCGGACCCTCCAGCGTTGTGAATGAAACGGATGGGCGCCCTGCGCTTCCCACTGTGAGCGCCATCTCGCGCTCGAGCGCTTCCACAAGAACACTGGAATCCTGTGACGAAATGTTAAAGTTGTTGATCAGATACTGGATGGCACGCTGGCGATCACCGGCGCGGAGAAGTCTCTCAACTTCACTTTTTGCTTCGGCGCTTATTGACATGAAATGCGGGGTTCCAATATTTCAATTTAACATTTAACATTTAAAACGTAAAATTGCATTCTTGAAATGTATCCTATGGCAAGATGGGTTCCTTGTATTCTGGTGGTGTTTCTCTTTGCATGCAGTGAAAGCAAAGAGACGCGTTTGCAACGTTTTTTGCTGCAGGGGAATGAGCAGGCCAAGAAAGAAAACGATGCCCAGGCGATCGGGTATTACCGGGCCGCAGTGCAGCTGGATTCATGTTTCGCGGATGCATGGAACAATCTCGGTACGGTCTATTACCGTCAGCAAAATTATGAGCAGGCACTCGACAGTTACGATCACGCCGTCGACTGCCGTGAAGGATATACTGAAGCGCTTCTGAACCGTGCCAATACGTATTATGAGCTGAAACAATTTTACAGCGCCTTAAAAGATCTCGAACGCGTATGGGAAAGATCGCCCGATACTGCCGTGGTCCATTTTGCCAAGGGCCTCATCTACACGCAAATGCGCGACTATATAAAAGCACGACAATCTTTTGAGTCGGCGCTGAGAAAGAGCCCGCAAGATCCCGAGGTCATCATCAACCTTGGAACCGTGTACTATTATGAGGGGAAATTTGATTCGGCCCGGCTGTTTCTCAACAGGGCTTTATCGCTCGATTCCACAGAAGCCAACGCCTATAATACGCTCTCCCTGCTGGAGACAGATCAGGGAAACTATCAGCAGGCAATGGCCTATGTCGGTAAGGCGCTCAGGCTGAAACCGAACGATCCTTATTTCCTCAACAACCGGGGTTATGTATATCTGATGATGGGTGAAAATGAAAAAGCCCTGGCTGACATCAATGAAAGCATCATGAGCGACCCGGGCAACGCATGGGCTTACCGCAACAAAGGAATCTACCATCTGCGGAATGACGATGCGCCCAATGCCATCCGGCTCCTGACCCAGGCGTTGAATATGTCCGACTTTATCGGGAAGGGTCATTATTACCTGGCCGAAGCGTACGTCGCCAATGGTGAAAAGCAAAAAGCCTGCGAACACTTCCGGCAGGCTTTTGAGCTTCATGAGATCAGTGAGCAGATATTGAAGCGAAACTGCCCGTAGTGCTGCCGGTTTTTGGCAGGGTTTGCTAAATGCAGGGACGGAATACGTCGCGTCCCTGCACCTGCAAATGGCTAACAGCGTGAAGCTGACGGCTAAAATTTATATCTCACAAATGCTTCCATCGCCTCGTATTCGGCGAGTCCCAGCTTGTTATAGGCATCCGCGGTAGCGTGGTTGCGGTCTTCTTCCCGCATCCAGAATTCGCGTTTGTCACTGCCGGGGAACATATCACTGTCTTTCTGCGACTGGTGTTTGAAAACAGCCCTGCGCTTGCGCATAAGTTCATCAGGAGAAAGGGGAACGGCCATTTCAATCTGGTCGATGTCCCATTCCTGCCATGCGCCGCGGTACAGCCATACCCAGCAATCTTTCATCCAGGATTCATTTTTCAGGCGCCTGACGGCTTCAAAGATCGCCGCAAGGCAGACCCGGTGTGTTCCATGCGGATCCGAAAGGTCACCCGCGGCGTACACCTGATGGGGTTTGATCTTCACCAGCAGATCCATGATGAGCTTGATATCATCCTCACCCAAAGGTTTTTTCTTGACTGCGCCGGTTTCATAAAAGGGCATGTCAAGGAAATGCATTTGCTCGTCAGGGATGCCAACGTAACGGCCACCCGCCTTTGCCTCACCCCGACGGATAAGGCCTTTGATGGTTAAAACTTCCTTGCTGTCGACCTGTCCCGGACCCTTGCTTCCCAGGGATTTCACGATCGTCTTATAAAATTTCTCCCCATCCGATTTGCTCAGACCGAACTGTTCATTGAAGTCGCGCACGAAATCGGCAAAACGGATCGCGTCATCATCAAACACGGCAATGTTTCCGGAGGTCTGATAAGCAACGTGCACCTCATGACCCTGGTCCACGAGACGGATAAAGGTTCCCCCCATGGAGATCACATCATCATCAGGATGCGGTGAGAAGATGATAACCTTTTTCGGGAATGGTGTAGCGCGTTCTGGACGGTGGGAATCGTCCGCATTGGGTTTTCCTCCCGGCCATCCTGTGATCGTATGCTGCAGGTCGTTAAATACCTTGATATTTACTTTGTATGCCGAGCCGTGTTCCGTGATCACGTCACCCATACCGTTCTCCATATAATCATGGTTGGTGAGTTTCAATACCGGCTTCTTCACCTTCTGGCACAGCCACACGACGGCCTTGCGGATGAGGCGGTCGTCCCAGTCGATACTGTCCAGTAGCCATGGCGTTTTAATGCGCACGAGTTCGGAAGACGCGGCCTCATCAAGCACGACAAGACAATCATTATGTTTCTGCAGGAAGGAAGAAGGTACCTGGTCGGTGATCGGACCTTCCACAGCTTTTTTGATGACGCCGGCTTTGCCCTCGCCCCAGGCCATCATGTAGACTTTACGCGCTTTCATGATTGAACCTACGCCCATCGTGATCGCTTTGCGGGGAACATTTTCTTCTCCGAAGAAGTCGCTCGCAGCGTCGATACGCGTTCGCTGGTCCAGTGTTACCAGCCTCGTGAGCGATCGCTCTGATGATCCGGGTTCATTGAATCCGATGTGACCCGTACGGCCGATCCCTAAAATCTGTATGTCGATACCACCGAGGTCATCGATCTGTTTTTCGTAGGCGCGGCAAAAATCAGCTACCTGCTCTTTCGGAAGGGTCCCGTCCGGAATGTGAATATTGGCCTTCGGAATATCAATATGGTTGAACAGATGTTCGCCCATGAAGCGGACATAACTTTGTAATGCGTCCGGCTTGATAGGATAGTACTCGTCGAGATTAAAGGTATGCACATTAGTGAAACTCAGGCCTTCCTCTTTATGCATCCGGACCAACTCTGCGTATACACGCGTCGGCGTCGATCCTGTGGCAAGTCCTAAAACACATGGTCTCTTCTCTAATGCTCTCGTGCGGATCAAAGCCGCGATCTGGCCTGCAACAAACAGTGAAGCCTGTTCGGAAGTGGTGAAAATTTTTACTGGGATCTTTTCAAATGCAGTAAGGTCGTTGTTCATAAATTGGGTTTGATTTGGGCGTCTCCTTGAACCAGGCGTAAAGTATCTCAAAAAGTGCGAAATTTTCAAATGTTCTCGGTAACATATTTGCCAGCGCTGAAAATTCCTACCGCTGAAACGGTGTGTGTCGTGTGCTTTTTTCCCCGGGTTCCAGGCCTTAACTACTGACTGACTAACGATGAAAGAATTCCGGACCGAACTGAAGGTCATCCCCTCCAAAGAACAGATCCACCTGAAAAACGGTGTGATCACACAAGGTTCCTGCTTTGCCGATGCCATCGGCAGCAGGATGGCGAATTTTAAACTGCCGGCACTGGTCAATCCTTTTGGCGTTATCTATAATCCGGATTCCATCCATAAGGTTCTGAGCTACAGTATATTCAATGAGCCGGTTCCGGAGCACACCTTTCTCCGGCACCAGGAAGTGTTTCTTAATTATAATTTTCACTCGGAGTTTTCCGCCCTCAGGAAAGAGGATCTTTTCGCGAGGATCGTAAATACGATCGGCTCCACGCACTATTTTCTAAAGGATGCTGACTGGATGGTGCTGACCTATGGAACGGCCTGGGTCTACAAACGGAATGAAACCGGGGAGATCGTCGCAAATTGCCACAAATTGCCGTCCGCCGCCTTCATAAAGTCGCTGCTGTCATCGGCGGAAATTTTTTCCTCGTTCAGGACTTTTTATGACCAGCTGAAGGTGCTGAATCCCAGGATCAGGATCATTCTTACAGTAAGCCCGGTACGCCACGTTAAGGATACGCTTGAACTTAACAGTCTCAGTAAATCCATCCTGCGTGTAGCCTGCCACCACATCGCTGCGCAATGTGAAGATGTCCAATATTTTCCGGCGTATGAGTTGATGCTCGATGACCTTCGCGACTACCGTTTTTATAAAGCCGATATGTTGCATCCCACCACAGTAGCGGAAGATTACATCTGGGAAAAATTTATGGAACGGTATTTTTCGCCCACTTTGAATGAATTCGTAAAGAAGTGGAAGATGATTTCGGCCGCGCTCACGCACAGACCTTTCCACGCACAGACGGCTTCGCACCAGCAATTTCTGAAAGAAACGCTGCATAAACTGGAGGAATTCCGGGAGATTGCCGATGTTGAGAATGAAATTACGCTCATCAAACAGCAGTTGATAAAATAACAGATCATGATTGAAACCAAGAAAGCAAACCGGCTGATCCATGCAGCGTCGCCTTACCTTCTTCAGCATGCTTTCAATCCGGTGGACTGGTTCGAATGGGGCGATGAAGCCCTGAACAAAGCCAGGAACGAGGATAAGCCCATTCTTGTCAGCATCGGTTATTCCTCCTGTCACTGGTGTCATGTTATGGAGCGCGAAGTCTTTGAAAAAGAAGACATTGCCCGCATCATGAACGAACACCTGGTCTGCATCAAGATCGACCGTGAAGAAAGGCCCGACATTGATCATATATACATGGAAGCAGTGCAGGCCATGGGCGTGAATGGTGGCTGGCCGTTGAATGTTTTCTTAACGCCTGACCAGAAACCTTTTTATGGCGGCACCTACTTTCCGCCGGAGCAGTGGGTGCAGGCGATACGGGGGATGCACAACGCATTTGTGAACCGGCGGGAAGAAGTGGAAAGCGCTGCAGCAGAATTGACGAACCTCCTGGCCAATCAGGATGCGAACAGGTACAGGCAGGAACCGGTTTCGAGTGAATTGAAGAATGACCTTGAGTCGATTTTTGAAAAGCTGCAGCCTGCTTTTGACAAGGCCTGGGGCGGTCTCCAAAAGGCGCCAAAATTCATCATGCCATCTGTCTGGCGCCTGCTGATGCGGTATTACAGACTGACCGGAAAAGAGGAAGCACGCGAACATGTGGTGCTCACGCTGAAAAAAATTGCCATGGGCGGCATCTATGATCAGATCGGAGGTGGCTTCGCGCGATATTCCGTAGACCAGTACTGGTTTGTTCCGCACTTCGAGAAGATGCTCTACGACAACGCACAACTGCTGACCCTATACGCAGAAGGTTATGCGCTCACAGGCGATCCTGAATTTGAGGCTGTCATCAGGGAAACATTCGAGTGGCTTCAGACCGAAATGATGGACGGGCAGGGTGGGTTCTATTCTGCGCTCGATGCTGACAGTGAAGGGGAGGAGGGAAAGTTTTACATCTGGACCGCAGACCAGATACGGGAAGTATTGGGCCCCGAAGCCCCGTTGTTCATCGACTACTATTCGATCAAAGAAGAGGGTAACTGGGAACCTCAGAAGAATATCCTCATACGCGTACAACAGGAAGAAGCATTTTTGGTGAAGCACCAGCTGACTTCCGGTGTATGGAAGGAGAAGCTGCAGGCAGCGAAGGACCGCCTGTTGGCTGTACGCGATAAGCGGATCAGGCCCGGACTCGACGACAAGATCATTACCGCATGGAATGCCATGACCGTTGTTGGGCTCGTTGATGCCTATCGGGCGCTCGGGGATGACAGGTTTCTGAAGGCTGCCCTTCGCAATATGCAGTTCATCGAAAATGAGTTAACGGAAGGGCTAACACTTTTTCGCTCCTATAAGAACAAACGATCCCAGGTAAAAGGATTCCTGGATGATTACGCCTATGTCATACAGGCCTGCACTGCTTTATATCAGGTAACATTTGATGCCTACTGGATCAACCGCGCCCGCGCCCTCACACAGCACACGATCGAAAACTTTTACGATTCAACTGACGGTTTTTTCCATTATGCGCGCCAGGATGCGGAAAAATTGATCGCTGCAAGGAAGGAGATCTTTGATAATGTCATTCCTGCTTCCAACTCGGTGATCGCGCAAAGCCTGTATCACCTGTCTGTGATCTTTGATGATCAGACATGGCGGAATATGGCTGAAAACATGACTTTTTCGTTAGGCCACCTGATCACTTCTGAGCCCAATTATATGTCGAACTGGGGTATTGCCTTTATGGAAATGAAAAAGGGTATGGCGGAAGTTGCCTTTGTCGGAAAAGACAGTCAGCCTGCAGCCGCAGAACTTTTCCGGAAATTTCAACCATTTCTCATTGCAATGGGTACGGACAATGAAAGTCAGCTGCCTCTCCTCGAAGGGAAAACTTCTCCCGGCGGGCAACTGACGATCTATGTTTGTTACAACAAAACCTGCCAGCGCCCGGTACATTCGGTGGAGGAAGCACTCAGCCAGATCTTATAGACCGGTGACATGTACTGCTGACCCAAAGGACACTTCTGTGGAAATGCTGCCTTTGCTTTCTAACTTCCTTTATTTTTCCATTACTTTGGCAGGTGGAAATTTTTGAAACCGATGCGTCGCGGAAAACGCTCTTTGCAGAGCTGTTGTTGCCTGTACCCGTTCCAAGATTATTCACCTATCGCATCCCTTTCCACTTGAATGAAGATGTAAGGGTCGGGCAACGGGCAATCGTCCAGTTCGGTGACCGCAAGATTGTCACAGGCCTGATCTACAATCTTCATGAGAAGGCGCCAAAAGATTTTGAGGCCAAATCAATTCTGGAGCTACTTGACGATTTTCCTTCGGTGAATGACATTCAGCTGAAGCTTTTTCAATGGATGGCGGATTATTACCTGTGCACGCTGGGCGAAGTGATGAACGCCGCCCTTCCCGCGGGATTGAAGTTATCGAGTGAGTCCATGGTGCAGATCCATCCTGCCTTTGATCTTGATGAGAGCACACTCAATTTTTCAGAGAAGGAGGTCATGCTCCTGAAAAGGCTGGAGCAGGGAACGATGACCTATACCGAGATCGCGAAATTCCTGGGCGTAAAATTTATTTTCAGCATCCTTAAATCGCTTTCGGGAAAAGAGGCCATCATCCTGTTTGAAGAAGTAAAAGAGAAATTCAAGCCGAAAACCGAAAAAAGAATTCGCCTTACCAGCAAGTTTAATAAGGGCACCGCCCTGGAGGATTTATTTCAGGCTTTGGCAACGAAACCGAAACAGGAAGCAATCCTCCTGAAATATCTTCAGGAGGTTCCGGTGCTACAGGCACCTGAGGTCAATAAGAACGGACTGTCGAAGAAAGATCTCTTGAACGGTGATTTATCGGAGTCTTCCGTCAACACGCTCATTCGCAGTGAGGTCCTTGAGGAATTCGAATCTGTTGTGCCGCGTTTCGGTTTCGGGGAAGCAGGAGAAACACCTGTGATTCTTCTCAGCGAACAACAGGAACGCGTGCAACATGAGATCATCAAAAGTTTCGAGCAGCATACTGCGACGTTATTGCACGGTATTACGGGAAGCGGTAAAACGGAGATATACATCAACCTCATCAAAAAAGCGCTTGAAAGCGACACGCAGGTCTTGTACCTTCTCCCAGAAATTGCCCTGACAACACAAATTGTTCAACGGCTGAAAAAGATATTCGGCGCCAGTATGGGTGTCTATCATTCGCGCTTTTCCGACAATGAGCGAGTGGAAGTCTGGAATGGCATCCTGAGCGGAAAATTCAAGTTCGTGATTGGTGTTCGCTCGTCCATCTTCCTTCCTTTTGACAATCTCGGTCTGATCATTGTCGACGAAGAACATGACGCCTCTTACAAGCAACAGGAGCCGGCTCCGCGTTATCATGCCCGTGATGTGGCCATGGTGTTGGCGCAACTTCACCATGCAAAAGTCCTGCTTGGCTCGGCGACGCCTTCCGTGGAATCGTATTTTCATGCAAAACAAAATAAATACGGCCTCGTTAAACTTGACAAACGCTTTGGCGACGCAAGTTTGCCAGAAGTGGTTCTCGCAAACATGGCACATGAGCGCAGGATGAAGACCATCAAAGGAGAATTTTCACGCCTGCTCTTACTGAAGATTGAAGAAACGCTATCCAGGAAGGAACAGGTGATCATTTTCCAAAACCGGAGGGGTTATTCGCCGATGATGAGTTGTGAGGATTGCGGATGGGTACCGAAATGCGTCAACTGTGCCGTCAGCCTTACCTACCATCAATACCGTCATGTGCTCGTTTGCCACTACTGCGGATACAAGGAAACTGTTCCACCGCAATGTCCGACCTGTACCTCGACGCGCATCCGGACGGTAGGCTATGGCACGGAGAAACTCGAAGAAGAGTTAAATCTGTTTTTTCCGGATGCAAGGATCCAGCGCATGGACCTGGATACAACCCGCTCGAAAACTGGTTATGAGACCATCATTTCACAATTTGAAAATGGTGAGACTGATATCCTCGTAGGAACACAAATGGTGACGAAAGGACTCGACTTCGACAAAGTAAGCCTCGTGGGTGTCTTTAACGCCGACCGCATGATGCACTTTCCCGATTTCCGGTCGCATGAAAGAGCATACCAGCTGATCACGCAGGTAAGCGGACGCGCAGGAAGAAGGGCACGGCAGGGGCAGGTGGTCATTCAAACATCGAATCCCGACCATGCAGTGCTGAATTTTATTCTGAAGCATGATTACGAATCATTTTACGGGAGAGAGATCCTCGATCGTCATCAGCACGATTATCCTCCGTTCACGCGGCTGATTGAGATTGTCATCAAGCATGCAGACAAAAAGGTGTGTCGGGAAGCCGCTCAGAAACTCGCCGGGCAACTCCGGCACGAGATCCCTTCGGTAAAGATCATGGGTCCCGGCGAGCCGATGGTCGCCAAGATCCGCAACCAGTACCTCATGTCAATTCTGCTAAAGATCTTCCGCGGCAAGAGCGACCTCACCCTGATTAAAAATCATATTCAAAACAGTATCAACACGTTGTCTTCCGAAAAAGCATTCCGCAACGCACGCATCATCACCGACGTCGACCCCGTCTGACTCCGCAGGAGTCAACAAGTCCCTTTCAGGGGATTTAGGGGTCTAGGGGTCATTTTCGCAATTCACCGGATAATTGAATAATTTTACCCATTACCCACTTTCATGGAAAACAAGGACAAGGTCATTGGGGAGCTTTTCACAAGGCTTGAACAGCTCATGCGGCAGCAAGCGGTTTTTCAGGATGAAATTCAGAAGCTTCACCAGGAACTCCAGTCATTAAAGATGGCCGACGCCACGCCTGTAACGCTCACTGAAATTCCTCCCGCCCCTATCCCGGCGAAACCAGTGCGGATAACCGAAACACCAGTACCTGCACCCGCAAGCACCCCGTCAGGGAGTACTTACACGCCCCCCGGACAGAAGACTAAAACTCCCTGGGAGGAGTTTATCGGAACGAACCTGCTCAACAAAGTAGGCATTGTTGTGCTCGTGGTCGGCATCGGATTTGGCGCGAAGTACTCCATTGACCATGAGCTCATCAATCCGTTAACGCGGATGATACTGGGGTACCTCGCCGGCATCGTCCTGATCGGTATCGCTTTCCGGTTGAAAAAAAGTCACGCCGGTTTCAGCGCGGTATTATTGAGCGGTGGCATGGCGGTGCTGTATTTCATTACCTATGCGGCCTACGATTTCTACGGCCTGATTCCCCAGGCGCTCGCTTTTGCGCTGATGGTATTGTTTACCGTATTCACGGTACTGGCTTCCCTGCAATACAACCTGGAGGTTATTGGCGTCATCGGCCTGGTGGGCGCTTACGCCGTGCCATTCCTGCTGAGCGAGGGAAAAGGACAGGTTGTGATATTATTTTCCTATATCAGCATCATTAACACAGGCATTCTGTTCCTCGCTTTCAGAAAATACTGGAAACGGCTCTACTATCTTGCCTTTGCACTGACGTGGTTAACATTCGGTTCATGGTATGCCATGGCATTCAACGTCGAAGAACATGCTGCTGTGAGTTTGCTTTTTTCCACCATCTTTTTCCTGATATTCTACGCAACATTTCTCGCATACAAACTCGTCAGGAAAGAAGCGCTGGGCAGGTTGGACGTATGTTGCATGTTGCTGAATTCGTTTATCTATTTCGGCTACGGATATCTTACCCTGGACACGCTGGAAAACGGAAGCACGTGGCTGGGGTTATTTACACTGATAACCGCACTGATGCATTTTGCCGCCTGTGTGATCATATACAAAAAACAGGATGGCTTCAGCGACATCTTCTATTTCGCCGCCGGGTTGGTGCTCGTATTCCTGACAATTGCCGTTCCGATACAACTGGAAGGAAATTGGGTTACCCTCGTGTGGGCGGCAGAGGCGACGTTGCTTTTTTGGATCGGTCGGTCCCGCCATTTTCCCACGTATGAAAAACTCAGCTATCCGCTCGTGATCCTGGCCTTCCTTAGCCTCCTGCATGACTGGAGCAACCACTATCCGGACTTCTACTACTATGCATATGAGCAGAATATTGATTTCAGTATTTTCCTGAATGTGCAATTCCTTACATCGATGCTGGTAGGGATCGCGTTCATCACGATCTCAGGGATCACCCGACAGCATCCGGAGGGAAGCGCCTTCAAAGCGGGTTCTCCTTTACCCCAATTGGTCCTGATCGGAATTCCATTGCTGACCCTGGTTGTTCTTTACGGCGGATTCTACAAAGAGATCGAAGCTTTCTGGAATAACCGTTATGCTGCATCAAGGATTACCGTGCAGGGCGGGGAGGGCGCTGAATATGATCAGTACAATCAAAGCCTCATGCATTTCAAAGGCCTCTGGCTGCTTATCTACTCCGCGCTGTTCGCCTCGGCGTTGTGTCTCCTTCAAATGAAATACCGGACAGGATTGCTCGCCATCGCGTGCATCGTCATGAATGTACTTGTGCTGTTCACTTTCATTACGGCCGGCCTGCTCGATCTGAGCGCGCTTCGCGCCAACTTTCTCGAACAGGATCTGGCCAACCATTACGAGCGTGGTTTTGGCCACATCCTCATCCGTTATCTGTCCATGCTGGCGATGCTCCCGTTGTTGTGGTTTAACCGGAGGCTTGCGCGACAGCAGGCATTGAAGTACGATCTTGTTAAGACTGAAAGTATATTCTTTCATTTCGTCGTGCTGGCTTTGTTGAGCAGCGAACTGATCCATTGGCTGGACATGGCGCGCGTTGAAAATAGTTTCAAGCTGTCATTAAGTATTCTGTGGGGCGCGTACGCACTGTTTCTCATCGTGCTCGGATTGTCACGCGATCAGAAACACATCCGGCTTGCTGCCTTCGTGTTGTTTGCCGCCACGTTGCTGAAACTTTTTGTCTATGATATGTCTGACATGAGCACCATATTGAAAACCGTCGTCATGATCATTCTTGGGGCGCTCTTGCTGACTGCATCTTTTATCTATAACAAATACAAACGATCCGCCGGAAATGAAACGCAGTAGTTATATCTTGATATTATTGACCTTCATCGCGCTGCCGGGCTTGGGGCAGACTTCCTTCCGGTACAAAAGGAACATCGACGGCGTGAAGGAGGCAGGATGGTATGCGTTGTTATTGCCTTCCGGAATCTTTAAAAACCTCAACGACGATCTCGGCGATGTCAGGTTGTATTCCCTGGAAGGGAAGGATACCGTTGAGTTGCCCTATCTTATTGATATACGGCACGATGAGGCCACCCGGAAGGAAGTTCAACTACCGGTATTCAATAAAAGTACAAAGGATGGTGAGCTGTTTGTCACCTTTGCGCTGCAACCGGCACAAAAAGTAAATTCCATTGCCCTCGAATTCGATCAATTGAACTACTTCGCGTTTGTAACGCTCGAAGGCAGCGATGACAAAACGCAATGGTATGAGATTGTCAGGGACAGGCGCATTGTATCCATCAGGAATGAAAAAGGCGATTATGCGTTGTCCGATATCACCTTTCCACTTACTGATTACAGGTTTTTGCGCGTGCGCGTCAAATCCGATATCCTCCTTACTTTTCGACGTGCAACCTTTCAATATCATGATGTGAAGCGAGGTGTTTATCAGGATGTCCCATTATCGTGGAAAATGCAGCAGGACAAAAGGACACGGCAGTCGTTTGTAAATATAAAACTGAATGAGCTCGTCCCGGTTTCTTCCATTGATGTGAAGGCTGACAGTACCCGTGATTACTATCGCCGTTTTCGGATTGAATATGTTCGCGACAGTACCCGGACAGATAAGGGGTGGCTGAAGTATTATTCCCCGCTGTACGAAGGTTATTTGACTTCCTTTAAACCGAATGTTTTTGATTTTGACTGGCAGGTAGCCGGAGAGATACGCCTTGTTATCACGGATCAGGACAATGCGCCGCTGAAGATCCGTGAGGTTGCGGCCAAGGGCCCGGAGGTACGTGTTATATCGTGGCTGAAGCCTGGAATGAATATGATGCTGTACGGCGTTCAGGCGCTGCGTGCGCCCTCGTATGACCTTGCTTATTTCGAAAACAAGATTCCCGATGCACCGCTGAGGGCAAGCCTGTCACCGGAAGAAAAGCTAACGCCGGATCATCCGGCGGCCAAACCCTTGTTTGAGAATAAGCTATGGCTTTGGAGCATCATGCTTGTGATGATTGCTGGCCTTGGCTTCTTCACCCTTAAGATGATGAAGCCGGGCGCCGTCGACCGGCCATAGGGGATGTTTATCCTTCGATCACATCGGTCCTTTCATGTTTCCACTCAATTTCTTTTCTTTGCTAATTAAATTGGGTAAAATGAGATTCTTGTTATGCTGTATCTGTGCCGGGCTGGCTTTGCCTGTTTATTCACAGTCGAAAAAAGAGCTTCAGGCGGAAGTAACCAGACTACAATCACAGGTTTCGCAATTGAATGCGCAGATTGCCGAACTGAAAAAACCGGTCGAGGTGAATCTCAGTGACTCCACCGACCAGGTGAGTTACTGTTTCGGAGTGGTGATCGGTTCCAATATGCAGAACACGGGACTCGATTCCCTCAATATGGAGAGTTTTCTCGTTGCGATGAAGGATGTGTTTTCAAACAAACCGCTGAAAGTGGAGCGTACGGAAGCACAGGCAACGATGCAGCGATATATGCAACAGGTTATGATGAAAAAGAGCGCGGAGGCAAAAGCACAGAGCGAGAAATTCCTTGAAGGGAATAAAGCAACTGCGGGGGTGAAAACCACTGCCAGCGGGTTACAGTATAAGGTACTGTCTCAGGGAACGGGTAAAATGCCCACGACAACTGATCGTGTAACGGTTCACTATACAGGAAAATTGACAGATGGAACTGTCTTCGACAGTTCTGTTCAGCGCGGGCAGCCCGCTACGTTTCGGGTCAATCAGGTTATCCCCGGATGGACGGAAGCACTGCAGATGATGAAGGAAGGCGACAAATGGACGCTGTACATTCCTTATTCTCTTGGCTATGGGGAGCGGGGTTCCCCTCCGCAAATTCCACCCTTCTCCACCCTCATCTTTGACGTGGAATTAATGAAGGTCAATTAATCGCGATGTTGGTTTCCATTGCGGGCAGGTAACGCATCGCGTTCCTGAAAATAAGTTCTTGCTTCGTTGCGTGCCCGGCAGACTAACAGGTGCAGCCTTTCGCGACCGACAATTATTGCTATTGCGTTTCTTCTTGCCAGCTCACTACCAAAAAGAAAGCCGTCGCGTTTTGAACACGACGGCTTTTTGATACTTGTCTGACAAGATTACTCCGCGGTAACGACCACCTTGATCTCGTGCTTCACTTCCTTGTGAAGGTCCAGGGTAGCATTATACGTACCCAGCTGTTTCGGATTTTCTTTCAGGATAACCTTCTTGCGATCGATGTCAAAGCCTTTGGCTTTCAGCGCGTCTGCAATCTGCAGGGCAGTGACGGCACCAAAGATCTTACCGCTTTCGCCAGCTTTCGTTTTGATCTCTGCAACGAAATCGCCAACCCGTGCTGCAAGCGCTTCGGCATCCTGCTTCAGTTTCGCAGCCTTGTGTGCCATCTGGCGAACGTTCTCCGTAATCAGCCGGCGGTTTGAATCGTTCGCAATCAATGCATAACCATTCGGGATCAGGTAGTTTCTACCGTAACCCGCCTTTACTTTTACGATGTCGTTCTTATATCCAAGACCGGAAATATCCTGTTTCAATATTACTTCCATGTTTGTGTTCTTTTAAGGTTAAGGACTACTTCAATGAATCACCAACATAGGGTAGAATCGCCAGGTGACGTGCGCGTTTAACGGCCTGGGATACCTTCTTCTGAAATTTCAGACTGGTACCGGTGAGCCTGCGCGGCAGGATCTTGCCCTGTTCATTGATGAATTTCAAAAGGAAGTCAGGATCCTTATAGTCGATATACTTGATACCATTTTTCTTAAAGCGGCAGTATTTCGGTTTGATCTCTGCCCGCTTTATGGGTTCGTTCATTAATGTCATCTTTTAGCGTCCTCCTCAGCTTTTTTTACGGGTTTCCTGTTTTCCTTGTTCTTAAATTCGCCCTTGCGTCTGCGTTCGTTATAGACTACAGCATGCTTGTCAAGCACGGTAGTTAAAAAACGCATTACTGACTCGTCTCGTCTGTACTCGGTTTCCAGCGTCGTGATTACTTGAGGATCTGCCTTAAATTCGATGAGGTTGTAGAACCCTGTTGACTTTTTGTTGATGGCATAAGCCATCTTCTTCAAGCCCCAGTTCTCCGTGTTGATGATCTCGGCTTTACCCTTGTTCAACACCTTCACGAACTTATCGACAGTATCCTTTGCCTGGTCCTCAGACAAAACGGGATTTAAAATGAATACCGTCTCGTAATTGTTCATAAATTGTATTTTAGTTTTTGAGGCTGCAAAAATAGGAAAATCAACGGGATTTAAAAAAATGACGGTGAATTTCCTTTGCAGCGTCCCTGTTTTGTCGATTTTGAACAAGGTTGAGGCCGTTGGTTCACTTTTAATTCCCCTGCAGGGGCCTGAAATCTTTTAAAACCGCTCAATTTGCCCTAATTTTAAGGAACTTATGTGGCATTTTCTTCAAAAAATAGGTGTCCTGCTTGCTTTTTTAGCCTTCTTTCAGGGCTGCAAGCAGGAAGAAAAGATCGACTTCAGCAGCCAGGTGAAGCCTATTCTTAATAAAAGATGTATCAGCTGTCATGGCGGGGTCAAGCAAAACGGCGGCTTCAGCGTTCTTTTCCAGCACGAGGCAGTAGACACGCTCGAGTCCGGCAAATTCGCCATCATCCCGGGTAAACCGGAGCACAGCGAAATGATCCGGCGCATCAATGAAAAGGATCCTGAATTACGCATGCCTTATAAAGAGGAGCCACTGACAAAGGATGAAGTCGCAATACTCACCAAATGGATTGAACAAGGCGCTGAATGGGGTGACCACTGGGCGTACAGCCCTCCAAAAGCTGTTGAGGTGCCAAGAACAAACCAGAAATTGTCCGGCTTTGGCGGCGGGTCCGAAGCATGGGCTAAGAATGATATCGATTACTTCATCGTCGATAAATTAAGGCAGACAGGTCTCGAGCCCTCTCCGGAAGCGGACCGTCCGACACTGGTACGCCGGCTATACCTCGACATCACCGGCTTGCCGCCGACCCTTGAGCAAGCTGAGAGATTCATCGCCGACGATCGTGAGGATGCCTACGAAAAACTCGTCGACGAACTTCTGGCTTCTCCTCATTATGGCGAAAAGTGGGCCTCGTGGTGGCTCGACCTGGCCCGGTACGCCGATACCAAAGGATATGAAGCGGACCCTTCCCGTGTGATATGGCGTTACCGCGATTACGTCATCAAAAGTTTCAACGCGGACAAGCCCTTCGATCAGTTCACGGTTGAACAACTCGCCGGTGATATGCTGCCCGATCCTACCGATGATCAGCTCATCGCAACAGCCTTTCACCGTAACACGATGAACAATGACGAAGGCGGTACCGATGATGAAGAGTTTCGCACTGCCGCGGTCATCGACCGTGTAAGCACTACGTGGGAAATATTCCAGAGCACGACCATGAGCTGCGTGCAGTGTCACAGCCATCCGTATGATCCCATCACGCACGATGAATATTACAAGAGCATGGCGTTCTTCAATAACACCCGTGATGAAGATGTGAGCGGCGAGCATCCGGTGCTGAGAACGTATGGGGCGGCGGATCAGGAAAAAGTCAACGCCATTAAAAAATGGGTGCGGAAACACGGTGATAAGGATCAGGCATTTGAAGTAACACGCTTTCTGAAGACACTCGAACCGAAATACCATTCTCACCATTTCGATCAATTTGAAAACGGAGAGCTGGACGGTTACAAATGGCTGAGCATTCGCTCCGGCGGAAGTGCCCGTTTGAAACAAATCGACCTCACCGGTAAAACGCAACTGGTAATAAACTATTCCGCAGGCGCACCGGGCGGTTCTTTTGAGATACGCAAAGGAAATTTACAGGGCGAAGTGATCGCCAAAGTAGCATTGCCGAAAACGGATCGGACGCGCGTGCTTGACATCCGCCTGAAACCGGTAAACGGCATACACGACCTTTATTTCGTTTTCAAGAATCCGAAACTGGAAAAGGATCATAGTGTCTGCGCCATTGAATGGTTTTCTTTCCAGGAACCGCTTCCTGGAAAAAAAGACAGTCAGTATGCGTCTGTCAAAAAAACATTTGTGGAACTGCTGAATGCTTCGGTTGAGAATACGCCTGTGCTCATCGAGAGTACACCGGCCCAGCGACGCGAGACGCGGATATTCGAACGCGGCAACTGGCTCGTGAAAGGAGATGCAGTCGGGCCAGGTATTCCACATGCGTTGACAATCTCCCCTGAAAATGCGCCAGCTGACAGGCTTGCATTCGCACGATGGCTTGTGAGTGCGGACAACCCCCTGACTGCACGCGTGATGGTAAACCGTCTCTGGGAACAGGTCTTTGGTTACGGTATGGTCGAGACGCTTGAAGACTTTGGAACACAGGGTGCCGCACCCACCCATCCGGAATTACTGGACTTTCTCGCCCTGCGGCTAATGAACGATCACCAATGGAGTCTGAAACAATTGCTCAGAGACATCGTACGCTCGGCAACATACCGTCAGCAGTCGCTCGTGTCTGACGACGCGCTCGAAATTGATCAGCGCAACGAATGGCTCGCGCGGGGTGTGCGGATGAGATTGTCTGCAGAACAGGTGCGCGATCAGGCGCTGGCGGTAAGCGGACTGCTCAGCAAGAAGATGTATGGAAAAAGTGTGATGCCGCACCAGCCAGAAGGCATCTGGAACTCTGTTTACAGCGGTGAAAAATGGATTCAAAGCGATGGGGAAGATCAGTATCGCCGCGGTGTTTACACTTTCATTAAACGCACAAGTCCTTATCCTTCCCTCATGATGTTCGATGGTTCAAGCAGGGAAGTTTGTATCAGCCGGCGGATCAGAACCAATACGCCGTTGCAGGCACTGGTCACACTCAATGATCCTGTCTATGTAGAGGCATCACGCGCGCTGGCAAAACGGATGATCCATGCTGATCCCGCATCTTCCCTGGAAAGCATCCGGCACGGATATCGTTTGCTCACGTTCAAGGATGTTCCCGACGAAAAACTTGGCATCCTGCTGACGCTATACAAAGATGCCGTTGGCGTTTACCAGGCAGACACCGCTGCCGCTCATGCGATCACAAAAGAAAGAAATGGGACACCGGATTTTGCTGCAATGACCGTAGTGGCGAATGCATTGCTCAATCTCGATGAGGTCATAACAAAAGAATAATTTTTGACGATGAAAGGGGACGAGGTTTTTGAACAATTCAGGAATATTTCAAGGAGACATTTTCTGCTGGAGAGTGCAGCCGGACTGGGTGCAGCAGCGCTGGGTTCCATGCTCGGAAGCTGTGGTCCGGTGAAAGATCAGGAACTCAAACAGGTGGCGGATGCCATGGCGCCAAGACCGCCGCACTTTCCTGCCCGCGCCAAACGCGTGATCTATCTGCACATGGCCGGCGCTCCTTCACAACTCGAACTCTTTGACTATAAGCCGGCGCTTCAGAAACTCAACAATCAACTCTGCCCGCCTTCACTGCTGGAAGGAAAGCGTTTTGCATTCATCCGTGGTGTCCCGAAAATGCTGGGACCTCAGGCGGAATTCAAACAACGCGGCCAGGCCGGCGCTTACGTATCTGACCATCTTCCGCACTTCGCAAGCGTGGCGGATGAAGTCTCATTCCTGAAAGCCGTGCACACCGACCAGTTCAACCATGCGCCGGCACAGCTCTTTGTGCACACCGGCGGACCACGCCTCGGAAGGCCCAGCATGGGCTCCTGGGTAACGTACGGGCTAGGCACTGAGAACAGCAACCTTCCCGGGTTCGTTGTCCTTACGTCGGGAGGAAAAACGCCCGATGCGGGGAAGAGTGTGTGGGGAAGTGGCTTTCTGCCCTCTGTTTACCAGGGCGTGCAATGCAGGTCGGAAGGCGAACCGGTGCTCTTCTTGTCCGACCCGGAAGGAATGAGCCGGGAGCTGAAGAAGAAAACGATCGACGCGATCAATGCTGTCAATAAGGAACATTACCAC
Source organism: Chryseosolibacter sp. (assembly GCA_049791675.1). Lineage (GTDB taxonomy): Bacteria > Bacteroidota > Bacteroidia > Cytophagales > Cyclobacteriaceae > Chryseosolibacter. The sequence continues at coordinate 68,015 of JBARAD010000303.1, read as the reverse complement.
GACGTGAATGATCCGGAAACACTGACGCGGATGGCGCAATATGAAATGGCCTACCGGATGCAGATCTCTGTCCCCGAGGTAATGAATATCAATAACGAGCCGGAATACATCCATCAGCTTTACGGAACGACACCCGGCCAGGCTTCCTTTGCGAACAATTGCCTGCTGGCGCGCAAGCTGGTCGAACAGGGCGTCCGTTATGTTCAGTTGTTTGACTGGGGATGGGATAGCCACGGAATTGTTGAGAGCGATGCGCTGGAAATAGGATTCAGAAATAAATGCCGCGAAGTAGACAGACCCATGACAGCCTTACTGCTCGACCTGAAGCAACGCGGACTTCTCGATGAAACACTTGTTGTTTGGGGAGGCGAATTCGGTCGTACGCCCATGCAGGAAAACCGCGAGAATAAAACAAACCCCTACCTGGGCCGTGATCATCATGTGGAAGCATTTACCATGTGGATGGCAGGTGGCGGAATCAAGAAAGGGATGACATGGGGCGAAACAGATGAGATCGGATATTATCCCGTCAGCGGAAAGGTTTCCCTGCATGACGTTCAGGCGACCATCCTCAATCAGTTGGGGCTCAATCACGAAAAACATACCTTCCAGTTCCAGGGAAGACCCTTCCGTTTGACCGATGTGTCCGGAAAGGTCATCCAGGAGATTGTCGCCTGATCTTTTTATTTTACACCCATATTTTCAATGTTATCAAGAAGACATTTCCTCGCCCTCACAGCCATGACCGGTACCCAGGCGGTATTGAACGGACTGGAGGCATATGCAAAACCTTTATCGACAGGCGAACAGAAGCAAGGCTTCAACATGCTGATCTTTGCTACCAACTGGGGATATACGGATAGTTGGGAATCGTTTGCTTCGAAGATCAAACAACTGGGATATGACGGCGCCGAGCTGTGGTATCCGGCGGATGCTGCAGCGCGTAATGAAATATATAATGCCTTTACAAAACATCAGTTGAAACTGGGTTTCCTCATCGGCGGATCGGATCGCAGTTTTCAAAAGCATCTCGATCAGTTTAAGGCAAGCCTTGAAGGAGCAGCTGCACAAAAACCCGTATACATCAACTGCCACTCGGGCAGGGATCACTTTTCATTTGAGCAGAACAGGAAGTTCATCGAGCTTACGACGCAAGTGTCAAAAAGCAGTGGTGTTCCTGTCTACCATGAGACGCACCGGTCACGCATTTTATATGCTGCCCCCATTGCACGCAACTTCATTGAAAGCCTTCCCGATCTGCGTATAACCTTCGATGTATCGCACTGGTGTAATGTGCATGAGTCCTTGCTTGATGACCAGGAAGAGACCTTGGCAAAAACCCTTGAGCGGGTTGACCACATTCACGCGCGCATCGGCCACGCTGAGGGACCACAAGTCAACGATCCGCGCGCCCCTGAATGGAAGGAAGCCGTCGACGCCCATTTCGCGTGGTGGGATACCGTTGTCTCGCGAAAGAAAAGAGAGGGAAAGCTTATCACCTTTTTGACTGAGTTCGGCCCCGTTGATTATATGCCTGCACTGCCCTTTACGCGTCAGCCCGTCGCAGATCAATGGGCGATTAATAAACATATGTTGGACACCTTGCGCACGCGTTATACCTGATTGACATGGATCTTATTACGGCTTTCTTCGGACGATTCCACCCCTTACTGGTTCATCTGCCCATCGGCATTTTGTTCATCGCTTTCTTGTTCGAATGCCTGTCGGTCAGGGAAAAATACCGGGTACTCAAAAGCGCCGTTCAGCCTGCGCTGTTCTGGGGAACGTTCTTTGCCGTCGCCTCCGCCATCACCGGATATTTTCTGAGGCAGGAGGGAGGCTATGAAGAACGCACCGCCAACCTGCACCAGAATTTCGGTATCGCCACCGCCACACTGGCCTTCATACTTTACGTATTAAGGCCAAAGGTAAAATACTGGATGACGGATCCGGCCAGAAAAAGGCGTGTCAGGATATTGATGTTCATTCCGCTCATCCTTTTGTTGACCGTCACAGGACATTGGGGAGGATCACTGACGCATGGCGAAGATTATCTGTTCGCCGCGGTTTCCCTCAATGAAAATGAAACGCCCGATCCCGCTGTAAGAATACAGGCCATCAGCAGCATTCCGGATGCGATCCTGTACAAGGATGTGATCCAACCCATTTTTGAAGCGCGATGCTATGACTGCCATAGCTCGCGAAAGGAAAAAGGTGATTTGCGTCTCGATACAGAAGAATTCATCCGCAGGGGCGGCAAGCACGGCGAAGTGATCAGCGATGGCCCCGCGGATTCGAGCAGTCTGTATCACAGACTGATGTTACCGCTCGAGGATGAAGATCACATGCCGCCAAATGAAAAGCCACAATTGTCGTCATCAGAAATAGCGCTCATTCAATACTGGATCGAGGAGCAAGCTCAGTTTGACAAGCCGATTGCATCGTTTCAGAGCAGCCAGAAGATCACTGCCATCATCGAGTCTCTAAAGGAAGCCCCGCGCCAGTCATGGATACCGAAAGAGCCGGTGAATGAAGCGAAAGAGAAATCATTGCAGAAGCTGACTGCGCTCGGATTAAATCCCATGCGACTGGCAGCTGAAAACAATTACCTGATGGTCACTTTCACGGGTTTCCAGGAACTGAGCGACGAACAGATCAATAGCTTGCTTGAAATCAAAGACCAGCTCGTTTGGCTGAACCTGAACAACACGCGCGTTACCGATCTGCAGATGGAGGGCGTATCAAAGCTTGGAAATCTAAGGGTCCTGTATTTGAACAACACCCCTGTTACGGACGCAGGCGTGTCCAGACTTTCCGTACTGCCTGAGCTTCGCTGGTTAAGTCTTGTTGGTACCCGTGTCACCGATCAATCGATCCCCGTATTCCAGAAGTTCCGGCATCTGGCAAATTTATTTTTGTATCAGACAGGTGTAACGCAAGGCGGCATCCGCCAGGTCATCGAATCCCACGAGGATCTAAAAGTCGACACCGGTAATTACATGCTGAAAAAACTTCCAACCGATACGATCGTCTATAAAAAGATCTCCCTGAACGATTAATGACTACAAAGCTGTGGTCCGTGGTCCGTCGTCCGAGCCCTACTTCACCACAAACTCTCCACGACCCATCATATAATCATCCGTATAGATCTCCATCGTATAGGTGCCCGCACTGTATTCCGATCCTTTGTCATACAGGAACGTGAGCTTTTGTCGGGTGTTGTCAAATAACACTTCCTGTGCTGCCGTATAGAATTCCTCTTTACCCTGAAAGATGAAGGTGCCTGACCCGCGCGCAACGTCGAACAATACCTGCGTGTTCTCATCGATGATGCGGATCATGATCTTCTTGCCTTCGATCGGCGCCACACTGTTCTCAGCGAGGTTGAATTCAACCTTAAGCTGTTCAATTTGTTTCGCCCTGAAAGGTGAATTTCGCTCCTTCCCGCGGTCGTTTACTGCGGCAATGCGGATGTTTTCAGCTTTCAGCTGGGAAGCGATGGCCACCTTTGTGGCAAGCTCTTCCTTCGACTGGCTGAGGCGATTCAATGAATCTCCCAGGCGGTTTTGTTGCGTTTTCAGAGACCTGTTTTCGGTCAGGAGCTCCTTGTTGACAGACTGGAGTTTTGTGATCTCTTCATCCTTATTCTTGAGGAGCAGTTCATAGCCCTCGACCCGGTCTTTCAAAGCTTTGATCTCCTTTCCCGTGGCCCTTTTATTTCGTCTGAGTTCTTCTTCAATCTCTGCCTTGGCCTGCTCCAGATCAGAGACATCGCCCCCCAGTTTCTGCACCTGCGCGATCTTCTCATCGAGTTCTGTGTTGATCTCGGTGAGCCGTTGCATGGTCGTAGCCAGCTCTTCTTCCGTGGTGATGAGTTGGGTTCTCACCTCCTGCTTTTCCTTCGTGTCGAGATAGATCTTGATACCCTGTATGATGATCACGATGGCCATCAAGGCTATGATCACCGGCAGTTTATTATTTCTCCTGGGAGCGGGTTCTGGAGATGGTAGGTTGTCAGCTTGGTCTGTCATATCGGATGGGTATGGATCAGGTATTGGCGGCGATGATGGTATAATTTGATAATGCCCGCAAAAATAGGGCTTTAATACCTGTATTTCAACCTTTATACCTGTAAGATAACGTGTTGTTTGTTCAATGATGGATCAAAAAAAACAATTCCACAGCGAAAGAGGTCGGCGGACCCATACACCAGGCGGTGTTTCTTGATCTCTTCCCAGGCGCGCTCCATCTCGGCTGAATGATGGATGTCATCGATGACAAGCACGCTTTTTTCATGGACCTTCTTCAACACCCATTCAAAATATTTCAGCGTGGGTTCATAGCGGTGGTTTGCATCAAAGAAGGCAAAGTCGACCCTTCTGACGGTCTGTAAGAACGCGGGGAAGGTTTTATCAATATCCCCGACGACGAGGTCTACGTTTTTTTTTCCGGCAAATTCAAACGTTAATGCCGCGATGTCGGCAGTGGCGGGGGAGCCCTCAAATGTGGTGACGCGGGCGTCCGGTTTCTCTGCGAGATAAAGGGTATTGATACCGAAAGAAGTACCCAACTCGACGATGCATTCCGCTTTGAAATACTGCACCATCCTGAAGAAAATGGCTGAGAATTTTTGCGTGCTGAGGTTGGTTTGCGCAATGCGTGAAATTTTGCGCAGCGGCTTTTCGTGTTGTTTCGAGCCGAGATCCTTCACCGGAATGATGCGGTGATCGTGCCGCAGTTTTTCACGCAGCGCCTCAATGTGTCTGAATTGCCCGCCGTTTGCGCGCGGCTTGATCTGGGTAGTATAGAGATCAAAGAAAAATGGTGAATGCAGTGAATGCTCATCCACGGCCTCCAGCCACCAGGATAGAAATGATTTGATTCTGAATAAATGAGGGAGCACTGACTTTAGTTCAGCCGGAGCGGAGCGATCATTGTAAATTCGGGAATGTTTACCTGCATCATCGAACCATCCACCACGCGTTCCATCAGATATGTTCCTGACATTTTACCGATCCCGGACTTGAGGTTGCAACCGGAAACATACTGATGTGTTTGTCCGGGTTCGATGACAGGCTGTTGTCCAACCACGCCTTCTCCTTCCACCTCTCTCATGCTAAAACCGGCATCGTAAATATGCCAGTGCCTGCGCATCAGCTGAATGGTGTTTTCACTTTGATTTTCTATGGTGATCCGGTACGTAAAAACATAATGGTATTGCGTAGGGCTGGAATACGCCGGTTGATATTCCGTTTCTACTGTCACCTTAATCCCCTGCGTGATTTCCGTTACCATATTGTCAAAAATATTAATTTTTTGGAATTTCAGCCTGCATTCTGCAAGTTTCTTTCAAATTCCTGAAAATCAAACCTTTTACCCTTGTAATGACCCTTTTTTCGCAAAACATTTCCGCCATTTCCGCTGCGATGACTAGTTTCACGGCTAAATTCATGAAATGGATGTAAAAATTGCCTCAGCCTGGAAAGAAATGTTGTCGCCTGAATTTGACAAAGCCTATTTCCAGGAACTCATCTCATTCGTGAGAGATGAATACAAGTCACAGACAATCTACCCTAAGGGTAGTGACATCTTTAAAGCCTTTGACCGCTGTGATTTTTCCAATGTAAAAGTGGTGATCATCGGGCAGGATCCCTATCACGGTCCCGGTCAGGCAAACGGTCTTTGCTTTTCCGTAACGGAGGGTATACGCATACCACCATCGCTGAACAACATATTCAAGGAAATTCACAATGACCTTGGCAAGCCTGTTCCGCGCTCCGGCGATCTGGAACGCTGGGCTTGTCAGGGCGTGCTGTTGCTGAACGCAACGCTAACCGTAAGAGCCAGCACACCGGGTTCGCATCAGCATAAGGGATGGGAGTCCTTTACAGATGCGGTCATCAAAAAAATCTCCGACGAAAAAGAGGGCGTCGTGTTTTTGCTGTGGGGAGCCTATGCGCAGAAAAAAGGAGAGATCATCGACCGCAACAAACACCTCGTGCTCATGTCAGCACACCCGTCTCCCTTCTCCGCCGATCGCGGCTTCTTCGGATGCAAGCACTTCAGCAAGGCAAATGCTTACCTGAAGAGTAAAGGGAAAGAAGAGATTGACTGGTAGGGAGCGGACGACGGACCACAGACCACAGACCACAGTCGACGGTGGACCGTGGACTGTGGACCGTGGACGATTACGATTACTCAATCAACTTAAAGAATCTGGTCCACCTGATCTTGTGAAGGAAATCCGCATTGCGATCAATCGACAGCCAGATGAAGAATGCCTTGCCGACAATGTGATCTTCGGGAACGAATCCCCAGTAACGGGAATCGAGTGAATTGTGCCGGTTATCTCCCATCATGAAGTAATAATTCTGCTTGAAGGTATACTGGCTCATTTCCTTGCCGTCAATATAAAGCTTGCCATTCTCGATCTTCACATCTTCATTGTGATCGTAGTCAGCAATGGTGCTGCCATACATCGCCAGATTCTTTTCATCCAGATTGATGGTCATGCCTTCATGCGGGATCACAACCGGACCAAAGAAATCACCATTCCACGGAAAGGTCTCGGAATCAGGGAAAATATTGGATTCGACCATCTTCTCCGTTCGTGGTCCGAAACCATCGGAACCGTTATAGGTGGCCACCCTGACATCCTGGATGAAACTCATCTTGCGCAATTCTTCCGCGACCTCTTCCGTCAGGTGCATCTGGTAGATCACAGAATTTCCTGAGCGACCCATCAGCTCCTGGTCATAGATTTTGTATCGTTTGAGGATGCGCTCATTGATCTCATTGTTGGCCGTAACGAGGTAGCTACTCTGCATGAGGGGGGGATTCTCAGCAGCCTTTCCGTTCACATATACCTGCCTGTTAACGACCCTGAGTGTGTCTCCTGCAATCGCCACGCACCGTTTGATGTAGTTGGTCTTCAGGTCCACCGGATAATCGATGCCTTCATTCAGCTCGATGGGTGGCACGTTAAACACCACCACATCGTTGCGTTTGACGCGACTGATGCCAGGCAATCTGTATTGCGGCAACTTGATCAGTTCAGTATAGGAAGGGATCTCGGTAAACCATATTTTCTGATGCGTAAGGGGCACCTGGAGCGGTGTCGTGGTCGTGCGGCTTCCGTAATGGAATTTGCTCACGAACAGGAAATCACCTACGAGTAAGGATTGCTCCATGGAAGGCGTCGGTATGGTGTAAGCCTCCATAATGAGCCATCGTATCAGGGTTGCGGCAATGACGGCGAACAGAATGGCGTCACCCCATTCCCGTAATTTCGATTTGGGTTTTTCCGCTTCTTCTCTTTCTTCTCTTTTTTTCTTCCAGAACTGCCAATTCATAGTATGCGTAGGGTATTAAAGCCTGCAAATAAAAGGAAAAATATGGTAATCCGTTAGCTTCCGTCTCGCAAGTGGTGCGGGTGCCACAGGGCCTGCACCGGCATGACGGAACAAAAAACCATAAAAACGCCCGAAATCCTCATTATCCGCGAATTTAACAGGATTGGTCGCCGGAAGCCGGCTAGAATTTCAAAAAGTGATCCATATTTAAGACACCTTTCTTGTCGCGGATCCATTCGGCTACCATCACCGCCCCCAGGGCAAAGCCTTCCCGGGTATGTGCCGTATGCTTGATCTCGATGTCATCCATGGCAGACGCATATTTCACCACATGTGTTCCCGGAACTTCGTCAATCCTGAAAGACGTGATTTCCAGTTCGTCCTGCGCCGCACTTTCAGGTTTTACCCACTTCTTTTTGCGGTCGAGATGCCTGATGACGCCCTCTGCCAGCGTGATGGCGGTGCCACTGGGCGCGTCCTTTTTCTGCACATGGTGAACTTCACTGATGCTCACGTCATAGGCGTTGAATTGGTTCATCATGCGCGCCAGATGTTCATTCAGCTTGAAAAACAGGTTGACGCCCAGGCTGTAGTTGGAAGCATAGAAAAAGGTCGATCCGTTCTTTACTGTCAGCGCCTCAATGTCGGGTTTGCGATCCAGCCATCCGGTCGTGCCGCACACCACAGGAATTTTTCGCTGAACACACTGCTTCACATTCTGGTAGGCTGCGTCGGGATGAGAAAATTCAATCGCGACATCCGCCTGCACGGTGTCGAGATCACGCACATTATCGATATCAATTTTTCCGGCGATCTGGTGACCGCGCTCAAGGGCCACGCGTTCAATGGTCTTTCCCATTTTTCCATAACCTACCAACAATATGTTCATGACGTCAATGGTTTTTGCCGGTAAGGTACGATGGAAATGTGAATTAGTCTACAGACGACGGACGACGGACCACAGACGACGACCACGGACCACGGCCTGAGGGATCAGAATTTAAGAACCAACGCTACCCCTGTTGTTCTACCTGTAAAGACATTCTGTTCCATCGAAGGCTCGATGCTGACCTGCAGTTTCGGATTCAGATCGAACTCCTTGAGGTGTGCGTCAACATGCGCGTCGACCATCTGCAGCAGATACATTCCCCCCATCAGGATGATCATGAAGTCGCGTTCACGCCGCGATTTGTCGACAATGGTCCGGAGTTGGCCCGTCGTCAGTCCAACCTCCGGGTCGGGATGTTCCTGATTTTCTCCGCTGAGTCCGTTCTCCAGATTATAAAACAGATACCCTTTGTATTCGGTATAAAGCTTATTGTAGGTGTTGATGTAATATCCGATTGCATAGAATCCTCCATATACAAGGGGAAGCTTCCAGTATTTCTTGTTGTAGACCTGTCCAAGGCCGGGAAGGACTGCGGCGAAGAGGATGGCTTTACGCGGGCTGAACCGTTTGGCGTATGATTTTATGGCGACAGTGTCCGGGCCGGCGGAAACAACGGTGTCGCGTTCGACCTTGAGCGAATCCTGCGCCTGGGCCCGCGGACCGGCGCAAATGGCCAGTAGGCAGATGAGGCTAAAAACGGACGCAGTCTTTCTGATGACAGGAATGCCTGAAATAAAAATACGCAGACGAAAATGATCTTTCCTCATGAAGCTTTCACAACCATACAAAGGTGCTAAGACAATTTGAGAATGTCTATCACACGGTTCAGGTCTTCCACGGATAAGAAAGGGATTTTGATTTCGCCTTTCGCCCCGTCGCTCTTCACTACAACACGGGTGCCAAAGTGCGAAGAAAGCCTGGATTGGAGCTGTGAAATTTCCCTGCTTGGAGCATTACCGGTTGCGCTGCCCTTGTCCGGTGCGGCCGATTCGCCTTTCTTTGGGGCCATCTCGCGCACCAGTTCCTCTACCCTCCGCACGGAAAGGTCATCCTCCAGTGTCTTCTTAAAGATATAAAGTTGCTTGTCGGGATTTTCGACATTGATGATGGCACGCGCATGCCCCATCGACAATTTGTTGTCGCGGACAGCGATTTGGATATCCGGCGGAAGCCGCAACAGGCGCAGGTAGTTGGTGACCGTAGCCCGGTTCTTACCCACGCGTTCTCCCAACTCATCCTGCTTCAGGCTGCATTCGGAGATCAGCCGCTGGTAGCTGAGCGCAATTTCTATCGCGTTCAGGTTTTCACGCTGGATGTTTTCGATCAACGCCATCTCCAGCATCTGCTGGTCATTGGCCGACCTGATGTATGCCGGGATGGTCTTTAAATCCGCAAGCTTGGAAGCCTGAAAACGGCGCTCGCCCGATATCAGCTGGTACTGGTTGGTCGTTAGCCTTCTTACCGTAATGGGCTGGATGATCCCGTGGACTTTAATGGATTCGCTCAGCTCAAGCAGGGCCTCCTCGTCAAAATGGGTCCGCGGCTGAAATGGGTTTACTTCAATTTCTTCAATCGGAATTTCGGCAATTCCACTGGCAGGGGGCGCAGCTTTCGACGGACCCGATGCCGGGGATTGAATGTCAACATCCAGCCTTTCCTCTTCTTTGTTATCGCTCAACAGGGCGCTCAGTCCCCGTCCTAATGCTTTCTTCTTACTCATTTGGGTACGCCGTTGTTTTTATCTAGGATTTCATGGGCAAGGTTCAGGTAACTGATGGCGCCTTTACTCTCGGCATCGTGAACAATGACAGGCAATCCAAAACTTGGAGACTCACTGAGTTTTACATTCCGCGGGATGATGGTTTTAAAGGTCATCTTCTGGAAATGTGTTCTCACCTCTTCCACAACCTGGTTGCCCAGACTTGTACGTGAATCATATAACGTCAGCAGGATGCCCTCAATTTCAAGCCGTGGATTTAATCTTGTCTGGATAATCTTGATCGTGTTCAGAAGTTTTCCCAAACCTTCCAATGCAAAATATTCGCACTGGACAGGAATAATGACGGAGTCAGCAGCCGTCAGGGCATTGATTGTTATCAATCCCAGGGAAGGCGAACAATCGATGATGATGTAATCGTAATCATTCTTGATCTTCGCCAGGGCGTCGCGCATCTTCTCCTCGCGACGCTCGATGCTCACCATTTCCACTTCCGCACCTACGAGATCGATGTGGGAGGGAAGCACCTCGAGGTACTTCAGCTCATTCTTAACAATGGCGTCCTGGGGATTTACACCGTCCACCATGCATTCATAAATGCCTTGTTCAATGTCTTTCGGATTTAATCCTAAACCTGAAGTGGAGTTTGCCTGAGGGTCAGCGTCAACCAGCAGCGTCTTTCTTTCAAGGACCGCCAGGCTGGCAGCCAGGTTGATTGCGGAAGTAGTCTTACCTACACCACCCTTTTGATTTGCAATCGCAATGATTTTTCCCATCGTAATACATTAAAAAATGCCCTTGCGCTGATGTTTCCAGCCTTCAGGGGGACACAAATATACCGGAAAATAAGTTCGGGCGTGGAACATCGTGGAACGTGTTATCCACAATCGGTTCACAAACGATGCACGTTGAAAACCATCATACAAGCGAATAATGTTGGATTAATTCGCTGATTTTTAGTATCTTATATAAAACAGCCAGTGCGTTTCAAATGTCCGTTCACATCCGTCCGAGGATGTAAATTACACGCAACTGAATCGTCGATCCACCTAAAAAAGTCGAAAGGCGCGGTAGCCATAGGGCCATCGGAGAGGGATGACCCTGCTATTTTTTCTTGCGCTTCTTCTTTTCTTCCTCGACCTTTTTGCGTGTTTCTTCGCTGGCTTTCATGGCCTCCTCCAGGCGCGACATGAAACGCGACTTTTTACCGCCGCCGCCGCCGGCCAGGTTTTTCTTTCGGTTCTCTTCGAGGATTACCTTTATCTTTTCCTCATCCACAAACCGGCGTATGATGGCCTGCTGCGCGAATGTCACAAGGTTTGAAACAAAATAATAAAACGTAAGACCTGCAGAAAATGAGTTCAGCACGAACATGAAGATGACCGGCATGATGTACGACATCGACTTCATGGGCCCTGTCACCGAAGACAATTGATTGTTCTGCCAGGTATATATCAGGGTCGAGATCGTCATCAATAGCGTGAACAAACTGATGTGACTTCCCACGCCGAAGGGGATCTCAAACGGAAGCCGGATCACTGAATCATAGGTGGAAAGATCTTCCGCCCAGAGGAACGGCTGCTGTCGTAGTTCGATGCTTGCCGGAAAGAGGTAAAACATTGCGAAAAGGATCGGCATCGACAAAAGAACAGGGATGCAACCGCTGATGGGGTTGACGCCCACCTGCTGGTACAACTTCAATTGCTCCTGTTGTACCTTCTGCATGTCGTCACCGTGCTTTTCTTTGATCTCGTCAAGCTCGGGCTTCAGCACCTTCATCTTCGCCATGCTGAGATAAGAGCGATAGGAGAGTGGCGCTAACACGAGCTTCAGCAAGAGCACGAGGATGATGATGATCAGTCCATAACTGGAAATAAAACCAGTCAGGAAATGAAATACGGGGAAGATCACGAACTTGTTGATCCAATATACCGGAGGCCATCCCAGGTAAACGTTCTTTTCAAAGTCGGTGGTGACCACGTCAATCTCCTGGTAGTCGTTCGGACCGATATAATACTTGAAATCACCTCCGGCGAGAATGGTAGCTTTCGGAATGAAAAGCTGGACTTTTGCGTATTCCACGAGAGAGGTGTCGGCCTCATTGGTGATCGTCGACACTTCTCCACCCGAGAACTGATCTTCGGCAATGATGGAGGACAGGAAAAATTTCTGCTTGATGGACACCCACTTCAGCGGTTCCGAGAAGGTTTCCATTTCTGTTCCGGAGGAGCGTTCGCTCAGATTGTCAAACCCGTCGTTCACCTCGTAGTACGTGATGGCTGTATTATGACGCGTGTCAGTGATATCTTTTTCCAGTGGCAGGATCCTGTCGTTCCATTGGAGCGTCAGATGATTGCCGGAAAATTCTTCGGCCAGTCCTTTTTGTTCAATGCGATATTTGATCTCATATCCCTTTGCCGGTACTGAATAGATATGCCTCAGGAAAGAACCGTCTGAAAGTTGCATGCCGAAGGTCACGACAGTGGTATCACCGTGGGTTTGCTTGCTTCCGTTGTAATAAAGCGCGTACAGGTCGAGATCTTTTCCCTGGTATTGTGTCAGCAAATGAAACTCACTGCGCTGAGGCGTCACGAGCCTCAACGGCTTTTGCGTATAAGTTTTGTATTTCTTCAGCTCTGCCTCCTTGATAATTGCACCCCGGCTGCTGAAAGTGATCTTCAGGTCTTCCGTTTCGACGGGAATTACTTTCTCAGATCCTCTCGCGAAGGAAGAGAAATCTCCATAGGTTGAAGCGAGCACACTGTCGGGAACCGCTTGCTGCTCCGGCCCGACATCCGGTGCCTGCGCAGCAGGGGATTCTGTGGTCGCGGGCGTAGCTGACTGCGGCTGTGGTTTAGGTGAAAAAAAGTAGAAGTACACCAACAACAACGCTGCAATCAATGTAAGGCCTATCGCCGAATTTCTATCCATTTTGTCTGGGTATGTATTTTATGTTTTTAATCGGGGCTGCAATATTAAGAAATTGCTCTTTTATGATGCAGCGCAGCATCCACAAACTTCACAAACAGCGGATGCGGATTCAGAACGGTGCTTCGAAGTTCAGGGTGATACTGTACCCCAACGAACCAGGGATGGTCTTTCAACTCGACAATTTCTACCAACCCGGAATCAGGATTGACGCCCACCGATTTTAAACCGGCGTTCTCCATCTGCTCCAGGTATCTGTTATTGAATTCATACCGGTGCCTGTGCCGTTCCTGTATGAGGCTTTCTCCATAGGCAGCGTGTGCCTTGCTTCCTTTTTTCAATTTGCAGTCGTACGAACCTAAACGCATGGTTCCGCCTTTCATGGTGATCTTCTTTTGTTCCTCCATCATATCGATGACAGGATTTTTCGTCTTTGCGTTCAATTCCGTTGAGCTGGCTTCAAGGCCCAGCACGTGACGCGCAAACTCAACCACAGCACATTGCATGCCCAGGCAGATTCCAAAGAAAGGTATCTTGTTTTCGCGAACATACCGGATCGCTTCGATCTTGCCTTCCATTCCGCGCTCACCGAAACCTGGCGCGACCAGTACACCGTGCAAACCTTTCAATATGGAGGCAACCGTGTCAGGATTAATATCTTCTGATGATATCCACTTCACATTCACTTTTGAATCGTTCTCCGCGCCGGCATGAACGATGGCTTCTGCGATGGACTTGTAAGCGTCCGGCAGGGACACGTATTTTCCTACGAGTCCAATGGTAATTTCATCCATCGGATTCTTAAGCTTTCCGAGAAAAGTTTTCCATTGATCGAGGTCCGGTTCTGCCTTGCCGTGTACTTTTAATTTGGCGAGCACACGTTCATCCAGCTTTTCCTTTTTCATGAGCATCGGCACGTCGTAAATCGTGTCGGCGTCAATGGCTTCGATCACTGAATTGAGGTGTACGTTGCAGAAAAGCGCTAGCTTTTTCCGCAACTCCATCGGCAGAGACATTTCTGTCCGGCAAACCAGGATATCCGGCTGCACGCCTTCGGCAAGCAGTTCCTTCACGGAATGCTGGGTCGGTTTCGTTTTTAATTCTTTCGCCGCCTTTAAATAAGGAATGAGGGTGAGATGGATGACGAGCGCATTGTTTGCCCCGAGATCCCAACGAACCTGACGAACGGCTTCGATAAACGGAAGCGACTCGATGTCTCCAACGGAACCACCGATTTCGGTGATCACAAAATCATATTCGCCACTTTCGCCCAGCAGAAAAATATTCCGCTTGATCTCGTCGGTGATATGCGGCACTACCTGGACTGTTTTTCCCAGATATTCTCCATGCCGCTCTTTTGTAATGACATTGTTATAAATACGCCCGGTAGTGATGTTGTTGGCCTGGCTGGTTTGAATGTTCAGGAAGCGCTCGTAATGGCCCAGATCGAGGTCGGTTTCGGCGCCGTCTGACGTTACATAGCACTCCCCGTGCTCATAAGGATTCAGCGTACCCGGGTCAATATTGATATAGGGGTCAAATTTCTGAATTGTGACCTTAAAACCTCTGGCTTGCAGCAATTTACCTAAAGAAGCAGCAATGATCCCTTTACCTAGAGATGAAGTAACACCCCCGGTTACGAAAATATATTTAGCAGTAGACATGTTCAGGATTGACCCTTTTTTCGATTAACCGGGCACAAAGGTAAATTTTTCAGGGTAATTATTTAAGGAATAAGCCTGCGGGCTTGAAAAAACTTCCTTTGCGAGGGCGGAAAGTACCGCATTGCAATACGGGCCTTATGTTTTCAATTGATCTGCTGAAAGATATTTTTTCTGAACTGATGACAGAAAACACCCCCCGCCTCCAGAGGTTCAGCAGGCAATAAGGCCGGTCATTTGCCTTAAAGTCACCTCACCGAAACGGCCGTATTTATTTCCGAACAGCTGGTTTCCTTGCAAGTTATTTACCTGATAAAGGAGCTATCCTAAGTCTTTTAACGATTAATGTGCTGATACCGGGATGTTGTTGAAAAGGTTGTTTTTACTGGTTCTCTTATCTGTCCTGGCCGCAGCGCAACTTTGGGCGCAGTGTAATCAGTTGCGTCCGCAAAAGGATATCAGTTTCAATACGGACCAGGATTGCGCTCCTGTAACAGTCACGCAATTCAGCATCACCTATTATTTTAACGTACCGCAGAATCCGGCCAGCATACAGATCATGTATGAATGGAATGATCCGAATAACACCATCACAGTCGTTGACCAAACGAGCGGGCTCGTGGTAGCAGGGGGAAATACATCTTTCTCCGCAAATGCCAGCCTCACGTACTTTGATAATAATGACCAGTGCAATATCCGTCCGACAACGTATGTGATCATCAACGGCCAGGTGTGTATGTCTTCCGCGCAGCAGCAAACAGCTTTTTTCTGGGGAACCGATGAGCAGGCGAACGGACAGGTTTCCATGGCCCCTGAAACCTGGGATGTGTGTTTCGACAACCCGGTCGTGAACGCCCGTTTCCGGGATAACTCGGAGTTCAACTGTAATATGGTTGTGGAGCCTGACAATCCAAACCGGGCTGCAAGGCATGTGCAATTTGTCTACGGCACCAGTCACAACGCTGGGGCTACTATCAGGAACCTTACGTTGAATGATGGCGGCGTGAGGGGCTTGACGAATGGCACCGGAGCGCTGGCGACGACGGCTACCCGCGGCACCGGTGCCATGCAGGTAACGGCAGCGTATTTCGGACCCGTGGACGCGATCCCGTTTCCGGCGGATGGGCCCTCTTCTGTGAGTTTTCCCATGAACGCCCCGGCAGATGTGGCCAACGTCATCGGCAACCGTTTCGAGATCACGCTCTTCAACTGGAATGTTTGTAATCCATGGAATGGTGATGCGGTAAATCCAAACTATGAAGATGCCATCATTACCCGGGGATATATCGAGGTCGTCGAAGCCCCCGAGCCGGATTTTTTCACGCGCGACGCCAATGGAAATATTACTGCGGATTTTTGTATCGGCGATGTCATCTCTTTCAGAAATAACACGCCCAACGTTACCGCCTACAACTACCGCTGGGAATTTTTTGACGACGCAACGGGCACGACGCTGATCAGTACCAGTACCCAACGTCATCCGGATTTTGCGTTCACCTCCGGTGGATCAAAAATGGTACGCCTTACCGCACGGAATCCAACGGCCCAGGGCTCCTGTACTCAGGAGTTTATCGGATATGTGAATATCACGCCATCGCTGACGGCGCGCATCGGCATATCGGATCTCTCGAACAATCCGATCACACCGGATTTTTGCCAGGAATTCAATACGCCCCTCACGGACTTTGACGTGCGGTTTACAGATATCTCTTCCGGAACAGTGACCGCAACAACGATCTGGCGCTGGGAATTCTATGATGAGAATAATAACATGGTGTTTGAAGCACCGTCAGGTGGGGGCTTTTCAAATTCGCGTCTTGGGCCTTTCGACCGTGTTTTCAGAAACAGGGGTGTTTACAACGTGAGACTGAGAATTCGGGATAACCTCACCGGGTGTGAAAGCTCGGATGAAGTCGCAGTTCGGGTTTTTGAAAAACCCGAACCCCGGTTTTCATTCAACAGGGTATGCGAAAGTGCACCTACAACCATCACGGACCTGTCAACCATGAATCCGATTGCAGGTGAACAGATCGTTTCCTGGGAATGGGACATGCGTTATGATGGCGTAACTTTCTCAAAGGACAACGCGCTCGACAATCAGCGAAACATCGATTACACCTTTCCCGGTCCGGGAAGCTATGAAGTGGCTTTGCGCGTCACAACCAATGCCGGAAATTGTTCGGCATTGATACAGCAAACGGTAGTGGTGGATCCCTTGCCCCGCGCAAGCTTCACCCCCGACGTTACCTCCGGATGCAGCGCCCTGTCCGTTCAGTTCACCAACCAGTCCGTCGCAGGCCAGCCCGACCTGATCAAAGAATTTGTCTGGGAGGTGGATGCGGGCTCGGGATTTCAGGTTGACTCTGTTCAGAAACCAACGGATCCCGGTTTCTCGGATATCTTCGTCAGGAAATTTTTTAATACCGGCGCGGTTGACCGCGATTACCGGATCAGGCTACGCGTTGTAACGGTCAATAATTGCGAGCTGACCTCACCACCTGCTACAATCAAAGTATTTCCACAGCCGCGCTCCGGATTTGTGTCACTCAACTATTCACCGTTTAATGACAATTGCAGCCCCGTGTCTGTGGACTTCGAGGTTGACAATCAAACACAGTTGCTCAGGCCCACGGATTATACATGGAAAATAAATGATTCGAACGGGCTGGTAGAAGAGATCAGCACGGGAACAACCCCCTCCTTTCAATATGATTTTAACAATCCCTCACCGGTTGTGAAGGATTTCTTTGTTACCCTCCGGGCGACACTTCCGAGCACGTGTTATGGAGACTCCACTCGCACCATCAGGATCTCACCCGTCCCTTCTTCCGCTTTTGCGGTTGATACCGTTACCCATGCCTGTGATCGCATATTGCTGGCACTGGATGCAGCGCAGAGAGGATTGTCGGAATACACATGGAATATCTCCATCAATGGTGTACTCGTTTATAGTTCGACAACATCCGGAGACCATCTGGAGTATGATATTCAACGGTCTACCTCGGTTGATCAGGATGTGGCCGTTAGTCTCATCACAAAAAATCTTGCGAACTGTCGGAGCTCGGTTACCACGAAAAACTTTTTTGCAGGCCGTGTTGACGCCATGAATGCATCGTTTACTGCCAGCCCTTCAGAACAAACCCTGCCGGGCTCAACGGTTGCCATTGTAAATAATACCAATCCCGGACCCTGGGCGTATGCCTGGGATTTTGGCGATGGAACAACTTCCAGTGATCCCAATGTTTCCTCCCACACTTACGAAACATTCGGCCGGTATACCATTAGCCTTACCGTGACGGATAAAGATTGTTCGGAGACGGTGACTGCGGATGTCCGGATCAATCCGATCCCGCCGGTGCTCGCCTTTGATTACCTGCCACCTGCAGGATGTGCACCGCATACGGTGTCCTTTATCAATGAATCAAAGTACGCAGACCCGACGAGTTATTTCTGGAAGTTCGGAGCGAACGAAGGCACGTCCCGCGCGGTGGATCCGACATATACCTACCAGGAACCGGGACTTTATTCGGTCACACTCTCCGCTACGAATGAGTTGGGCGACACGGTTTCGCTCACAAAGGAACTGATCATCGAAGTGCTCGATAATCCCGTGGCACAGTTCGCTGTTTATCCAAATACCCCGCTGAATGTGCCGGGCGAAATATTGTATACGGATAATCGCAGCAGAAATGCTACTGCATACCTCTGGGATTTCGGCGACGGCACCACGTCAACAGCGGCAGAGCCCCAGCACCAATACGCGAAGGAGGGCACGTTCTCCATTACGCTCATCGCAAGCAATGGCAATGGTTGTTCGGATACCACGGTGCTGAAGTCGGGAGTTCACACGGTCAACCATGGTCAATTGCTGATCCCGAATGCTTTCATTCCCAATACCACGGGCCCCGGAAGCGGAAACGTTCAGAACAATGAAGTGTTTCTTCCGCTGGTGCAGAAGGTAACAAAATTCCAGATGCTGGTCTTTAACCGATGGGGTGAACTGATGTTTGAAAGCACCAACCAGGAAGTTGGATGGGACGGTTATCATCACGGAAGGCTGTGCCCCCAGGATGTGTACATCTATCGCATCACCGTAGCGTACGAAAATGGAAGGACCATTACGCGAACAGGGGATATTAATCTGCTCCGATAAAAATGAAAAAACTGGTATTCGTCCTGATATTTTTTTCCTCGCTGGCGCGCGCGCAGGATCCTGAATTTTCTCAGTATTACGCGGCGCCGTTGTACCTGAACCCTGCTTTCGCGGGGACTTCCGTGGATCATCGTTTTATCGCCAACTACAGAAATCAATGGCCCAATATTTCACAGGCCTTCCAGACATATGCTTTCTCCTATGATTACAACCTGGATCAATTGAACTCAGGTCTGGGATTTCTGCTGACGGCGGACAAAGCAGGTTCTGCCAATCTGAAGTCGACGCAATTCAATTTTCAATACGCCTATAAAGTGAAATTATCCGACAAGATGATCCTTTCTTCCGGATTGAATTTTGGTCTGGGCTCCAGAACGATCGATTTTAATAAACTGGTCTTCTATCAGCAACTGGACTTTTCTCAAAACAGCGACAACATACCGCCACCGCCGTCCGGCCTCAACGTGGAGGGCCAGACGTATTTCGATTTCGGTGCGGGCCTGCTGGTGTACAGCCGCAAGGTATGGCTTGGTCTTTCCACGTCGCATCTCAACAGACCGAACCGTTCTTTAATGGACGATGAAAGTGAAATCCCGGTCAAAACTTCCGTGCATGGCGGGGTGCGCATCCCGTTATATCACGGGGTATTCAAGCGCGACCGCACTGCCTCCATTGCACCCTCCTTTGTTTATAAACAACAGGGTAATTTTGACCAGCTCGACCTCGGAACCTATTTTTTTTATGAGCCCGTAGTCATCGGGTTGTGGTATCGCGGGATTCCCATCCAGCAGAACGCAAAGGACAACGTCAGCCAGGACGCCGTCGTGGTGGTGCTGGGTTTCCAGTTGTCCAATGTCGAGGTGAGTTACAGCTATGACGTGACCGTTTCCGAGTTGGGCCCCATTTCCGGCGGCGCCCATGAGATCGGTCTGAAATTCAAGATCGAACTTGCCACCCAGGTGAAGAAGCGGAAGCGCGAGCGGTACATTCCGTGTCCCACCTTCTCGGGAGACTAACAGGAGTCAAGGATGCTTTCTTCCGGCGTCGGCGCGGGATGCCACTACGGGATTTTGAAAATTCTGATTTAAATTCGCGCATGAATCTTTCTTCATCGCTTGAACTTCCCCTATTTAAGACCATCGGCGCAGTGGCTGACGGGCGATCCCTTGATACGTATGTGGTAGGGGGTTATGTTCGCGACCTCGTCTTAAACAGACCCTCCAAAGATATTGATTTCGTGTGCGTTGGAAGCGGCATTGACCTCGCACAGGCCGTGGCAAAAGCGCTGGGACCCAACCTCAAGGTGAGTGTGTTTAAGAATTTTGGCACTGCCCAAATGTTATATGGAGACCTCGACCTGGAATTTGTCGGAGCGCGCAAGGAATCCTACCGCGCCGAATCACGCAAACCGAGCGTGGAGGATGGCTCACTCGAAGATGACCAGAAGCGAAGGGACTTTACGATCAACGCGCTGGCTATTTCCCTGAACAAGGAAACCTTCGGTGAACTGATCGATCCGTTTGACGGGGTAGGGGATATGAAGCGGAAGATCATCCGTACGCCGCTCGATCCCGTCATTACGTTTTCAGACGATCCACTGAGGATGATGCGTGCGATTCGTTTTGCATCGCAATTGAACTTCGATATTGAGGCCGACACTTTTGCAGCCATTACTTCTCAGGCGGAAAGGCTGAAGATCATCTCTGCCGAGCGTATCATAGACGAGCTGAATAAGATCATCATGAGCCCGCTGCCTTCCTATGGCTTCAAGTTGCTTTTTCACAGCGGGCTGCTCAGGCAATTCTTTCCCGAAATGGTTGCCCTTCATGGCGTCGAGTATATCGGCAATCAGGCCCATAAAGACAATTTTTTCCACACCCTGCAGGTGCTTGATAACGTCTCGAAAGTTTCCGACAACCTATGGCTGCGGTGGGCTGCCATCATGCACGACATCGCCAAGCCGGCGACCAAGAAATTTGACAAAGAACACGGCTGGACCTTTCACGGTCACGAAGAAAAAGGCGCCCGCATGACGCCGGGGATCTTCCGGCGCCTGAAACTTCCCATGGACGAACGCATGCTATTCGTCCAGAAGCTGGTACGTCTTCATCTTCGGCCCATTCCGCTCGTGCGCAATGTTTCCGACTCGGCCATTCGCCGCCTGCTCTTCGAAGCGGGAGATGAGATCGACGCATTGATGAAGCTTTGTCGTGCCGACATCACTTCCAAAAACAATGAAAAAGTCACGCGGTTCCTCAGGAACTTTGACCTGGTGGAGCGTAAAATGGCGGAAGTTGAAGAGAAAGATCACATCCGCAATTTTCAGCCGCCCGTTACCGGCGATGAGATCATGAAGATGTACAGCATACCCCCCGGCAGGATCATTGGCGAAATCAAGGAAGAGATCAAAGAAGCCATCCTTGACGGAAAAATCAGGAATGACAGGGATGAAGCCCTCGCCTTACTTCGGCAGCTCGCCTCCGCCCGCGGATTGGCGGAAGCCTCCTGAGTCCGGACTGGAGGTTGGTTATTAATTAGTCATTAGTCATTAGGCATTAGGAATTAGGCATTAGGAATTGGGCATTAGGAATTGAGCATTAGGCATCCGGAATAAGGCATTGGGAATTCAGGCATGGACAGGATGAGAAATAACCAAACACCAATAACCAACTAATGACTGGCCAGGATGCATGATTATGCGTCCCTACCACCCACCGCACATCCGGCCCATGAAGGTCCCTTCCCGATTCCGGGTATCTGATTCCCAATTCACAATGACCAATGGCTGATGACGAATGCCCTAATGACGAATGCCTATTTCCTATTTCCTAATTCCTAATGCCTAATTCCTAATTCCCAATGATGCAACCTTTTAATCCCTATCTTGTCTTTGGTAAAAACGAATAGCCGGAATTCGCTTGGAGCAGCAGGTTTTGAACATGCATGATGATTTGGTTGCGCGCTGCAAGGCAGGCGACCGCGACGCCCATTACCAGCTCTACAGACTGTATTCGCGGTCGATGTACAATGTTAGCTACAGGATCACGGGAAGGCAGGAAGATGCTGAAGATGCGCTTCAGGATGCTTTTATCAGCGCCTTCAAAAGTCTTGGCAGCTATCGGGCGGATGCCACGTTCGGTGCCTGGTTGAAACGTATTGTCGTCAATAAATCCATCAACGTACTGAAACGGCGAAAACATGAGTGGATGCCCGAGGACGAAACGTGGGACATTGTCGAGACCGAGTCAGCGGCCGACTATAAGGAAGAATTAACCGTTGACCGGGTGAAAAAAGCTATCGAAGAATTACCCGATGGATACCGGTCGGTGCTTTCGTTATATTTATTGGAAGGTTACGACCACCAGGAGATCGCCGGTATTATGGGGATCACGGAATCAACTTCGAAATCGCAGTTGAACCGGGCGAAAGCAAAATTAAGGGAAAAATTAACCATCAGATCATGAAAGATCAGCTTGAAGATTTTGTCCGGAAAAACAGAGATGCTTTTGATGACAGGGAGCCATCTTCTGAAGTTTGGAGCGGTATCGAAAATTCGATTGGCTCCGCGGGAAGGTCATGGAAGGATCCCGTGGTGTGGTGGCGGGCGGCGGCCATTTTTTTCATGATGCTGTCAGCCTATCTGTTGTTGCCACAGGAACCTGCGAAAGCCGATCAATCGGTGGCGCTGAAGGAATTCTCGGATGTCGAAGCCTTCTACTTCCAGCAGATATCCAATAAAGTCGACATGATCCAGGAATTCCAGCAGAACGATGGTCTGAATGGTTTCACGCATGACTTTCAGCAACTCGAAGCCATGTACCTGGTGTTGAAAGAAGAGATGAAAGCAAGACCGAGTCAGAAAGTAAAAGACGCCCTTGTATTGAACCTCCTGGTGCGCATCGATCTGCTGAACCAGCACCTGCACAGGCTGGAGGAAAAAAAGGTTGAAAGTCAGAAAGCCAAAGGGGAGCGGAGCACCTGATGACCGGGGTCGGCCGTCAGTGATCCGTTGGCGTTGTCATAACTTCTTAAAGTGATTATAACGGAGAGCGTTGTCCTTCGCACGTTGCGCGTTTCCATTGAGCGCCTTCGTGTGGGGCTATAAATCCGTCGTCAGCTCGAATTTTTCTACAGCAGAATCCAGCACCCTTCCTTCTTCACACTTCAGAATCCGCGCGGGAAATTTCCTGATCAGACCATAGCTGTGCGTTGCCATGAGCACGGCGGTACCGCTTTTATTGATTTGCTGAAAGATTCGCATGATGCCATAAGATACTTCCGGATCGAGATTTCCCGTGGGTTCATCTGCCAGCAGGATCTGCGGCTCATTGATCAGGGCGCGTGCAATCACCACGCGTTGCTGTTCCCCGCCCGACAGTTGCCATGGCATTTTTTTCTCTACTGAACCGAGCCCGACCTGCATCAGTACTTCCGTCAGTCGCCCACGCATTTTTGAATGATCGCGCCATCCCGTTGCTTTCATGACAAAGAGGAGGTTCTCACCTACGGAGCGGTCGTGGAAAAGCTGGAAATCCTGGAAGATGATTCCAAGTTTCCTGCGCAGCATGGGCACCTCAGCGCTTTTGATGCCACGGATATGATATCCGCAAATCTGGATGTTTCCAAGCCGCAGCGGGAGGTCGGCATATAAGGTCTTGAGCAGCGAAGATTTACCCGATCCTGTACGTCCCACCAGGTAGACAAACTCACCTTTCTCTATTTCAAAGTTGAGATCCGCCAGCACCGTATTGTGGTCCTGGAAGATGTGTCCCTCACTGACGCGGACGACGGGATCGGATGAAAACATAGGCGCTGTTAGCCGTTGGCTTTTTTATGATCGGAAAGAAACTTCTCGAGACCGCTATCGGTCAGAGGATGTTTCAATAGTCCGGTGATGACACTCAGGGGACACGTTGCTACATCGGCGCCGATCTCCGCGCACTTGATCAGGTGCATGGCATGGCGAACGGATGCGGCCAGGATCTCGGTCTCAAAGGGATAGTTGTCATAGATCAAACGCATCTGGGCAATGAGTTCAAGACCATCCTGTGACACGTCGTCAAGTCGTCCGATAAAAGGAGAAACATAGCTGGCCCCGGCTTTGGCAGCGAGGATCGCCTGGCCCGCCGAGAATACAAGCGTACAATTCGTGCGGATACCCTCGCTTGAAAATTTCTTGATCGCCTTGATACCGTCGCGGATCATGGGAACCTTTACGACGATCTTGTCATCGATCTTTGCCAGCTCCTTTCCTTCGCGGATAATGTTTTCGAAGTCTGTGGCGATCACTTCGGCGCTTACGTTGTTATCGACAATGTCGCAGATCGCTTTGTAGTGCGCTTTGATCTTCTCCAGGCCCTTGATGCCTTCCTTGGCCATCAGGGATGGATTGGTGGTCACGCCGTCCAGTACGCCCAGATCATATGCTTCTTTGATTTCGTTGAGGTTCGCAGTGTCAATAAAAAATTTCATTTTTCGGTGGTTAAGATTTCAAGCCAGGCAAAGGTAATGATAACAGCGGTGCGTGTAAATAGTCACTTGAGGGACTCCTCATTGATGAGACTGGTTTTTAAGCGGTCAGCCGGCCTTTGCCGAGTAAAAACAAAAATAGCAAACCGAACATCGCACCGCTACAACCGCCTACCCTTGCTACCTTCCGGTCCTGGGGGGATTCAGCAGGAGCTGGTCGTGCCGGCTTGCCGGTGCAAAGATACAACGTGATTACCAGAAATGGTAATGGCCGCAAAAAAAACGCCTGAACTTCTTTTGAATCGCTTGGTCCAGGACACGCTTGGTTCATCGCAAACGCATTAAACCTGCTCACCTCATCAGTCCCGATAAATAAAGATTAAACTCCAGGGGACTGGCTTCCGTAAAACCGTCAGATCTCAAATCTTCAACAATATCTTCGTCCACTTCCAGTTCCCTGAGTTCCGGGTCCTGATCCCGGTACACCGTGATTTCGGTCACCTTAAACTGAAGAGGGTTGACTTTTACGAGCAGGATTGCATCGTCCAGTTCCTTCTTAAAATATTGGTGTACGATATTGCGGTCCTTGCCCATACTTCTTTAATTTGATCATGATTGCCCTGTCCATGCCCGTCAAGTTCGAAACTGAGCGACTGTTATTGCAACGGCTAAGGTACGAAGATGCGGAAGAAATATTTTACGCCTATGCCAGCAAGCCCGAAGCGACGCAATATCTTTCCTGGGCCACGCATCAATCGGTCGATGAAACACGAAGTTATTTAAACTATGCGATTAGCGGGTGGAATTTTGGAACAGATTATTCCTATTCCATCCGTTTGAAAAACGGGGTGCTGATCGGAAGCATCGGTATCCTGCACGACAATGGCAAAGTACAGCTTGGCTATGTGATCAGTCCGAATCACTGGGGCAAGGGCTATACGACGGAGGCGTGCAGGCATCTTTTGTCTGTCCTGAAAAACTTCAGGCACGTATACCGGATCGGAACTTTTGTGGATGCTGACAACGAAGCTTCTATCCGGGTCCTGAAAAAATGCGGACTGGTGGAGGAAGCGCGCCTGCTCAAATGGTTCAGGTTCATTAACCAGCAAAATCAGCCAAAAGACTGCATCCTGTTCCGGTTGTTGCCGTAACAAGGATTAACCCCGCACGATGCATTCGTTTGCGCAAGGGTGATTTCGCAACGCACTGCATATCCTGGCAGTCAAAAGTCAGTGCTGTCACAAGCACAACCTGACGAAGGTTCGGCCTTAACAATGCAAACTTTTAACGCAAGGTGCGAATGATTATGCGGCCCCATTTGCGAATCCGTATTTCCTTCGTTATAATTGCAGACATAAACTTCTTGAACATGGGAAGAGGAGACAAAAAATCTAAAAAAGGAAAGATCGCGATTGGTTCTTTTGGTAATGCGAGGAAAAGAAATTCCCTCAAGGCGAAGTTAAAGCGCGCTACTTCTAAAACGACGGCTGAAACCGCCGGAGCGGAAGCTCCTGCCAAACCGAAGAGAACAGCTGCCAAGAAATAAGGTGAAACCTGAAAACAATGTTGAATTTTACAAACATAGCATGGTGGTGGCATAAATCGAAGGTCGATCGGTGCGAACCTGTGCTTTAGTTTTTCAATAAATGAAATTTGCTGAGGCCCGCCCCGATCAATCGGGGCGGGCCTCTGTCTTTTAACCACTTTGAAAATGATTTTGGAATTTTACTGAAACCCTATGTACAAGCTTCGGACAACTTCAAAAAAACTTCTGGCAGATACGCTTACGCCCGTCAACATCTACCTGAAACTGCGCGACGTTTTTGCATGCAGTCTGCTGCTCGAGAGCTCCGACTACCACGGTCATGAAAATAGCCTGTCTTTCATCTGCTGCGATCCCATCGCTTCCTTCGAAGTTGCCGGCCAAAACCTGACGATGCAGTTTCCCGATGGAAAAACCACCAAAGAAACCCTGGAGAAAAAAGGGGATGCGGTTGACTACCTCGACAAATTCCGCGCTTCGTTCACGGTGCCGGAACCCAAAACGAAATACATCAACTGCGGATTGTTCGGTTATATTTCCTATGATGCCGTCCGGTATTTCGAAGATATCGACATTCCCCGGCCCAGCACCTTCATGCCCGAGATTCTCTATAAACTGTACCGGTATGTGATCGTGGTCGACCATTTTTCCAATGAGCTCACTTTGTCTGAAATTTCGCATCTGGAAGACGCGGGCGGGGGGAACGGTCTCGATAAGGTCGAGAAGATCATTTTCAGTAACCGGTTCGCGACGTACAGGTTTTCTGTCACCGATACGGAGAACTCTAACTTCACTGACGCAGAATTCCTCAAAGTAATCGAGAAAGGGAAGGAGCATTGTTTTCGCGGCGACGTGTTCCAGATCGTATTATCGCGGAGATTTACCAGCGGGTTCAAAGGCGATGAGTTCAATGTTTACCGCGCCCTGCGATCCATCAATCCCTCTCCCTATCTTTTCTACTTCGACTACGGCAATTTTAAATTGTTTGGTTCGTCGCCGGAAGCGCAGTTGCAGGTTCAGAAAGGTAAGGCGCATATCTTCCCGATCGCGGGAACTTTCAGAAGATCCGGAAACGACCAGGAAGATGCGGAGATCGCCGGCCGCCTTGCCGCGGATGAGAAGGAAAATGCCGAGCATGTGATGCTGGTAGACCTTGCGCGCAACGATATGAGCCGCAATGCTGAAAACGTCTCGGTCGAGGTGTTCAAGTAAATCCAATACTATTCGCATGTCATCCACCTCGTGTCAAAGGTCACAGGAAAAGTGAAACACGGTTCTTCCGTCGTGCGGATCGCCGCGGACACTTTTCCCGCAGGAACTCTTTCCGGCGCGCCCAAGCATATGGCCATGTCACTGATCAGTAAATACGAGCACGGTAACCGCGGATTCTACGGAGGGGCTATTGGATATCTCGGATTTGACGGATCTTTTAACCATGCCATCATGATCCGCACTTTTCTCAGCCATGAGAATAAACTGATCTATCAGGCAGGTGCGGGCATCGTATCGAAATCCAATGCTGAAAGCGAATTGCAGGAAGTAAATAATAAACTGACCGCCCTACGCCAGGCAGTATTGTTGGCGGAAAAAATATAGCAAGAAGAAGAAGAAGTTATGAAAATCCTGGTGCTCGATAATTACGACTCATTCACGTACAACCTGGTGCATATTATACGGGCCCTGGGCTATGATCCGGATATTTACCGGAACGATAAGATCACGCTTGAGGAGGTGAACCGATATGACAAGATACTGCTTTCACCGGGCCCGGGAATCCCGGACGAGGCCGGCATCATGAAGCAGGTCATTCAGACGTACGGGCCTGAGAAAAGTATCCTCGGTGTATGCCTCGGCCTGCAGGGCATTGGCGAGGTCTACGGGGCGAAACTCTTTAATATACCCAAAGTGCTTCACGGGGTTACTTCTTTTTCGGAAGTGATGGATCCGGAAGACTACCTCTTCAAGGGAATATCGCCGAGATTTCAGGCTACCCACTATCACTCGTGGGCTGTGGTTCCCGAAACGGTGAGCGGCGACCTTCAGATCACGGCTGTCAACGAAGACAACCTCGTCATGGGTCTCCGGCATAAACGATTCGATGTGCGCGGCGTACAGTTTCATCCTGAATCTATCATGACTCCCGAAGGCCCGAAGATGATTGAGAATTGGCTGTATAAATAGTTTAAGAAGTCAAAGATGTTTGAGAAGTATAAAAAGTATAAGAAGTCGAAGAAGTTGAGAGGTGAAAGGGTAAAAAGGTAAAAAGGTAAACAGGTAAAAGGGTAAACAGGTCTGAGAAGTTTAAAAAGTTTAAGAAGTCGAAGAAGTTGAGAGGTGAAAGGGTAAAAAGGTAAAAAGGTAAAAGGGTAAAAAGGTAAATTGGTAAAAGGGCCTGCGAAGCAGGCACTTATTCACGATTCACGATACGATTACGATATGAAGGAAATTTTCAATGAACTGATTGAGCACCGCTCGCTGAATAAGGAGACGGCAAAGAAGGTGCTGGTAGACCTGACCTCGGGAAAGTTCAATCCCAGTCAGACCGCGGCATTCATGACCGTGTATATGATGAGGAGCATCACGGTGGATGAACTTCAGGGATTCCGCGATGCCATGCTTGAGCTTTGTCTGCGCGTGGATTTTGAGCAGCCTGTGATGGATGTCTGCGGTACGGGCGGAGACGGTAAAAACACCTTCAACCTGTCCACCTTATCGTCGTTCGTGGTGGCGGCAGCTGGTCAGCCCGTTGCCAAGCACGGAAACTATGGTGTATCGTCTTCCTGCGGATCTTCGAACGTGATGGAATTTTTCGGATACAGGTTTACCAATGATATTGATGCGCTCAAGAGGAGTCTTGACCAGGCCAATATCTGCTTTATGCATGCGCCGCTGTTTCACCCGGCGATGAAAAACGTGGCCCCCATCCGTAAGGACCTCGGCGTAAAAACTTTTTTCAACATGCTGGGTCCCATGGTGAACCCCGCGTTTCCCGCACGGCAGCTCGTAGGCGTCTTTAGCCTGGAGTTGGCGCGACAATACGGCTACCTCTACCAGAACAGCCATAAAGATTTCGTCATCCTTCATTCGGTGCATGGTTTCGATGAGGTCTCGCTGACCGGCCCGTTCAAGGTTTTTTACAACGGTGGAGAGAAAATGATCTCTCCCGCCGACCTGGGCTTGCCCGTTTTGTCATACGAAGATATTCGCGGCGGAAACTCGATCGAGGAATCTGCAAAAATATTTATGGCTGTACTGGAAGGCAAGGCAACCGAGGCGCAGCAGCATGCCGTGGTTGCGAATGCAGCCATGGCACTCTATGCAGCAAACCAAAAAGAAGGCTTTGAAGCCGCGGTCGCAAAGGCCAGAGAAACCCTGATCTCCGGGAAAGCGCTTGAAGCTTTCAAAAAATTAATCGATAGCCAGAAGTAAACTTCACAGGAATGAATATCCTTGACCAGATCATCGAGCATAAGAAAAAAGAAGTCAGCCAAAGGAAAGAACTTTTTCCGGTGAGGGCGCTGGAACAAAGCGTGTACTTTGGTTCACCAACCTTTTCAATGAAGGAGTACATACGGCGAAGCGATAAATCGGGGATTATTGCAGAATTCAAGAGAAGATCACCTTCGAAAGGATTGATCAACGGAAATGCCGCGGTGGAGGAAACTACGCAGGGATACGTCAGGGCCGGAGCATCGGCGCTTTCCGTTCTGACGGATCAGCAATTTTTCGGAGGAAGTAATGATGACCTTTCACGCGCGCGGAAAGGCAATTCCTGCCCGATTCTTCGCAAGGATTTTACCATTGACGAATACCAGATCATCGAGGCGAAGTCGATCGGGGCGGATGCGATCCTGTTGATCGCTGCCGTGCTGGATCCGCTCAGTTCAAAAAGAATGGCAGCGCTGGCACATTCGCTCGGTATGGAAGTCTTACTGGAAGTGCACAATGAGGAGGAATTGAGCAAGAACCTGGAGGCCGGCGCCGACCTGATCGGTGTCAACAACAGAAATCTGAAAACTTTTGTGGTAAGCACGGATGTTTCAAAACAACTTGCCCCCATGATTCCCGCCGGGATCGTGAAGGTTTCGGAAAGCGGCATATCGTCCCCTCAGACTATCGCCGGATTGAAAGAATATGGTTACGAGGGGTTTTTGATCGGTGAGAATTTTATGAAAAACAACCGGCCGGAATTATCCGCTGCCGAGTTTATTAAACAACTGTGATCAGAGTCTGTGAGAAAGACAGCAATAGAGTTGAAAGTGTGCGGTATGCGTGACCGGGATAATATCCTGGAGGTTTCGCGCGTGCATCCCGATTACATGGGTTTCATTTTTTATGAGAAATCTCCAAGGTATGTCGGCGCCGCCTTTGCCATTCCTCAGGGTTTTCCTGCTGCAACCATGAGGGTAGGGGTGTTTGTCAATGAATCAACGCAACAGATTCTGAAATGCGCAGCGCAATTCGGACTTGATTATGTACAGCTTCATGGAGATGAAAGCGTAGCGCAATGTGAGGCGTTAAGGGACAGTGGACTGGGCATCATCAAGGTGTTTTCGGTTGGTGATGATATGGATTTTAAGGTAACGGAAAGCTACCACCATGCAGTGGATTTTTTTCTTTTTGATACGCGTGGAAAGTATTATGGCGGAAATGCGCAGACCTTTGACTGGAAAGTTCTTGCACGGTATGATCAGCGTGTTCCGTTTTTTCTGAGCGGGGGGATTACTCCTGAAAATGTTGAAGGGATTAAAGATCTAACAGGCTTGAACCTCCGGGCAATCGATGTAAACAGCGGCGTCGAAACAAGGCCCGCGTTTAAAGATGTGAAAAAGATCGAGGCCGTGAAGGCGGTATTAACTACTAAATTATAGAACAATGAGCTATCATGCAGATGCGCGGGGTTACTATGGAAAATTCGGGGGTGCCTATATTCCCGAAATGCTTTATCCCAATGTGGAAGAGCTCCGCGAGAATTATATGAAGATTCTCCAGGACCCGGAATTTCAGAAAGAATTTCGCGGGTTGCTGAAGAACTATGTGGGCAGACCCACGCCGCTGTATCTGGCCAAACGTCTTTCAGCGGAGTACAAGGCTACCATTTTTCTGAAGCGCGAAGACCTCTGTCATACCGGGGCGCACAAAGTGAACAATACCATTGGCCAGATCTTACTGGCGCGCCGTTTGGGTAAGCAAAAGATCATTGCCGAAACCGGCGCGGGCCAGCACGGGGTGGCTACTGCTACGGTGTGCGCACTCATGGGAATGGAATGTATCGTCTACATGGGAAAGGTCGACATGGAACGCCAGCGCCCTAACGTGGAGCGCATGCGCATTCTGGGCGCT
Source organism: Chryseosolibacter sp. (assembly GCA_049791675.1). Taxonomy (GTDB): domain Bacteria; phylum Bacteroidota; class Bacteroidia; order Cytophagales; family Cyclobacteriaceae; genus Chryseosolibacter. The sequence continues at coordinate 36,960 of JBARAD010000303.1, read as the reverse complement.
ACCGTTGTGCCTGCTACGAGCGGAAGCATGACGCTGAAAGATGCCACCAATGAGGCAATGCGGCACTGGATCAACAATCCTTCGGATACGCACTACATTATCGGTTCGGTAGTCGGCCCGCATCCTTACCCGGATATGGTGACACGTTTTCAATCGGTGATCAGCGAAGAGATCCGCACGCAGCTGCAGCAGGTGAATGGCAACCCCTTTCCGGATTATGTGTTTGCCTGTGTTGGCGGTGGCAGCAATGCCGCAGGGGCCTTCTATCACTTTCTCGACGACGAGCATGTGAACCTCGTAGGCATCGAGGCCGCGGGCAAAGGAATTTCTTCAGGACAATCCGCCGCGACAACGGCACTGGGTAAGCCGGGCGTATTGCACGGCAGCAAAACCTTACTCATGCAAACGGAGGATGGACAGGTGGTGGAACCACACTCAATCTCCGCCGGGCTCGATTATCCCGGTATTGGCCCGATGCACGCGCATCTTTTTGATGTGGGACGCGTGAAATTTGTCAGCGCTACCGATGATGAAGCGATGGAGGCCGGCATTCAGCTGAGTCGTCTCGAAGGGATCATCCCCGCGATTGAGTCGGCGCACGCCCTTGCCGCGCTGAAACAATTTGAATTTGACCCTGATGATGTAGTGATCATCAATTTGTCAGGGAGGGGTGATAAGGATCTGGAAACATATATCCGTTGGGGTAAGTACTGAGATCGGCTTTGATTGCGCGTCTGATTCAAAGAACAGGAATAGATTGAGATTTATTATTCTGCATACATTTTAAACATCTAAGATTGACCCCACACAATGAATAACAGGATCACGGAATTATTCAGGAAGAAGAAGAAGAACATCCTTTCCGTTTTTTATACAGCAGGGTTCCCGCAACTGGATAGCACAGTGCCCGTTGCGAAATACCTTGCCAGCGGAGGTGCGGATATTATAGAGATCGGGATTCCCTTCTCCGATCCCGTAGCGGACGGTCCGACAATTCAGGCAAGTAATAAGGTCGCGCTGGACAACGGGATGAATCTGCATTTGCTGATCGATCAGGTAAAAGTCATACGGAACGATGAAAAGAATATTCCCATCATTCTGATGGGCTATCTGAATCCTGTGATGCAATACGGCATCGAGAAGTTTATCAGGGATGCCTCCAACGCAGGTGTCGACGGACTCATCCTCCCTGACATGCCGGTGTATGAATACGAAGAAGATTACAAGGCCATGTTCGAAGCGCACAACCTGTGCAATACGTTCCTGATTTCACCCACTACCTCTGAAGACCGCATCCGGAAGATCGATGCGGCCACCAACGGTTTTGTCTATGCAGTCTCTGCATCCAGCACAACCGGGGCCAAGGGAACTTTTAAGGAAGATCAGTTCAGCTACTTCGAGCGGCTGAAGAGAATGAAGCTGCGGAATCCATACCTGATAGGTTTTGGCATATCAAACCATGAAACGTTTTCTGCGGCTTCTCAATATGCGGCGGGCGCCATTGTCGGGAGCGCCTTTATTGACCTGTTGAAGAGCAATGGCAATCCGGAAAAGGATATTCCCGCCTTTGTGAAAAGCCTGAAAGGTTCGTGAGTTTAAGCATCAAAACGTAGAACGCTATGCCAGTTATTGTTTACGGGATCAAAAATTGCAACACAGTAAAATCCGCCCTCCAATGGTTAACGGAACATGAGGTGGATTTTCAGTTCCATGATTATAAGACGAAGGGCGTTGAAGAAGCGAAGTTGAAGAAATGGTGTGCGGAAGCGGGATGGGAAAGCCTCGTGAATCGCCGGGGAACAACGTGGCGTCAACTGGATCCCGGAATTCAGCAAGGTGTGAACAATCAATCATCCGCCATTGCCCTCATGAAAGAGAAGACCAGCGTCATCAAACGTCCATTGATCGAATCGGATAACAAGATCGTCGCACTGGGATTTGATCCTGAGGAGTATGGGAAGAAGTTTGGTGTGTGAGTGGTCCACAGTCCACGGCCCGCCGCAGAAATTCTGCCATGGAAAGCCTCACGAATACTTCGGCACTCACGCCTCACCATTCACCACTCACAACTGACGAAAAGCCTTGCTATGAAAAACGCAACATTCAGTCGCACGCCCTCAGTCACGATTGACGATTGACGATTGACGATTGACGATTCCCGATTCCCGCTTACTCGTGCTTCATAACTCCCTCATCCATGATGAGACTAAAGCTGCCCGGTTTCAAATCAATCGAATGCGCGACAGGCTCTCTTCTTTCGGGAGCGACACGGGTGGTGGTAGCCGTACCGGTAATCTGTCCGATTGCCTGGCCTAACAGCGCTTCGCGGGGATCTCCCAGTGCGTACAGATACAAGCCATTGTCTTTGTGCAATACATCAGGAGCAAATCCATTGCTGTACTCCGATTGGTCCAGACTATTGTAGACTTTGACGACGATCGGCTGCATCCCCCAAAGGTTCTTCGGATCTTTTTCTTCAAACAGTGAGACTGAGCCTACATTCTTTCCATAGGTAGTATCACCGATAAGGAACACTTCCATAAAAGGCTTCAGCGCGTTGATGATAAGTTCGCTGGCCGAGGCGGTGCGTGCGCTGGTGAGGATATACACTCTGCCAGTCGTTAATAAACCACCAACGTTGTTGGGCTCGGTCAAAAATTCGCTGACGAGAAAATTTTCGCCGAGGTCATCGTCCTTCAGGATCGCTTCCTGCACGCGCGCATTGTATTGTCTTTTGAGGAACACCTTGCTTTGGTCAACACCGCGTCCGATGAGGCTCGCGAGGTTCCTGGCTGAACTCTCGGAACCTCCGCTGTTGAACCGCAGGTCGATCACGAGGTCTGTGATGCCTTTGGATTTCAGATCAGCAAAGATGGCGTCGGTTTCTGCGTCGTATTTACCCGGTTCGGTATCAGTACCCGCTGCAAAAAAATTGTACACAAAATATCCGATTCTGTGTTCTCCGGCTTCGATGACACGGTGGAGATAATTCGGATTCTCAGCGTACGCGACCGTTTCCATGGAAATGGTTTTCACATCTCCGAATTTCTGATCTTCCACCAGGAGCGGTTTATATTGGATAGTGTGATTGCTCTTGATCGATGGGAGCAGCGACTGATAGTTTTGGGTGGTGATCCGCTGCCCGTTGATGTGCGTGATTCCATCGCCCCGTCTCAGACCGGCTGTTTCTGCCGGTGAACCGGGCTTAATGTACAATACCTGCATCAATACCTCGTCGCTGCCTTCCTTCTCCCGGTAGAGTACGTATTCGTACCCGGCTTCCTTATTGATCCCCTGAAGGGAGTTCAGCAGGTCGTTGTAGTCTTGCTGGATCCAGGAGAACCGGTCATCCTGATGAAGCAGGTTCTTGAAGTAAGTTTCAGGATCGAGATTCCTGTCTGTTGATTCCGGCAAATCATCCCTCCACAAATACCAGTATTCCATGTTTTCATAGATCCAGGCATTCACATAGGAATGTGCTTCATTGGTTATGGCCGTTTCAGGAGAAACGGGCTGCAGGTCTTCCTCTTTACAGGAGGCAACAATGAATATGAGCGGGAGCAGGACGGGAAACACGAATCTCCACGCATTGAGGTTTTTGTTTTTCATATTTGCTTGATAGACTTTGTTCGGTGAAACCGCCCGCTGTATCGCTGCTGGATCAGATCATCCGGATTTTGAAAACCGAATTTGCGGTTTAAAAAGTTCCGGCACCTGTGCTCCGCCGGTTATTGGAAATGAAACTGAGTAACGATTTTGTTTGTTTACACCTAAAATCAGAATCATGGCACATGCAAATTTCACACATCTGGTAAAAAGTGAAACACCCACACTGGTAGATTTCTATGCTGACTGGTGCGGGCCCTGCAAAATGATGAAACCTATTCTTGAGGAACTCAAAAATCAGGTGGGCGACAGGGCCAAGATCATCAAAATTGATGTCGACAAAAACCCGACGATCGCCAATTTATTTCAGGTGAAGGGAGTTCCCACTTTGGCCTTATTCAAGAACGGCGAGTTGAAATGGAAACAGGCAGGTGTCGTACAGGTTGAATATCTGAAACGCGTCATCGATCAGTACGGTCAATAGCCTCCGGATAAAGGATGGAATCCTAGTACATATATTTCTTGAAGATAAATTCTAGTTCCTTGTAGAACAGTGTGTCATTCGTTTCTGTAAGCCCGGCGCTGTCGGTATCCCGTATCTGCTCAATAAGTCCCTGATAATGATTGGTGTTCACTGGGGCGATCAGCAGTTCCTTCAGGTCTTTTTTGATGAACTCGATTTTTATGTTGGATAGCTCATTTACCCTGAACTGGTTCGATAAGTACTCCTTCAGGTGGCGTTCGTCTAAAAAATCCTTGATAAGGTCATTCCTGAGCTTGCGGACCAATTCCAGAATCCGTTCATCAGTCCATTGGGTGTTCACTTCGTGTATGCTCATACTGCAATGATGGGGGAAAGGATGTGACAACTGATGTCAATCTATAACATGAATGTCCAATTAATTATTGTGCCATTGTACAGATCCCTTTTTTCATAGGCCGGTTTTCACCCGGGATGGTCGGAAGGCGGAGGATGACCACCTGCGAGGCTGTGCTCCTGAAACTTCTGCAGTCCGGGATACGTCTTTATAAATAACTGATAATCTCTTTGTTAAAGTACATTTCCTTGAGATTTTTCCTGTTAAAAAAGTGTTAAAAGCTTTGAAGCGAGAAATAATTCCCCTATTTAGTGATCATGGATAAGTCATTTTTGCAGAAACTCTACCATTCCCACCAGGCATGCCCAACCTGCCCTTCACCGGCGGAGGTCGCTGCTTTTTTCAATAACCTTCTCGGCACCCTGTTTGCCGAATACACGCAGCTTACCTTTGAGTCGCAGGAACATTTTGAGAAACATGTATCCATGCTTCAGACAGAACTTGACCGGATTGTAAAGTTCAATCCGCATAAGGGCGCGACGGATGCGCGTGCTATCGCAGGCCAGTTTTTTGACGCACTGCCGTTGATCTTTGAAAAGTTGAACGGGGATGTGGTGGCCATGTACGAAGGCGATCCTGCCGCAAAGAGTAAAAGTGAAGTGATACAGACCTATCCCGGCTTTTACGCGATTGCCGCCTATCGGGTGGCCCACGCGCTGCATTTACTGGGTGTCAAGGGTATTCCGAGGGTAATTACTGAACACGCGCATAGCAGAACCGGTATAGACATCCACCCTTCCGCTACCATCGGAAATCATTTTTGCATCGATCACGGAACGGGCGTGGTGATCGGCGAGACCGCCGTGATAGGAGAGCATGTAAAGATTTACCAGGGAGTGACCTTGGGCGCCCTGAGTGTGAGTAAGGATGATGCTACCAGGAAAAGACATCCGACGCTCGGTGATCATGTCGTGGTATACGCGGGGGCCACGATTCTCGGCGGTGAAACAGTGATCGGCCACCATAGCGTGGTGGGTGGGAATGTCTGGCTTACGCGGAGCGTACCCCCGCATTCGAAAATCTATTATCAGGCCAAAATGTACAACGGCGAGACCGACGAAACAGATATTGTTATTTTTAAGGCCGAACACGATAAATAGCGCTCTGACACACGAATCGATTTCCTTTATGAAACTTCACGAACTGATCGGAAACACCGCCCTGGTTGAACTCGAAAATATCACACCGAATAAAGCCGTAAAGATCTTTGGTAAGATGGAGGGAGACAATCCCGGAGGAAGCGTAAAGGACCGCACGGCTTATGGCATGATCCAGGGGGCGCTGCAGCGTGGCGAAATCAAACGCGGTGATAAACTCGTGGAAGCGACGAGCGGAAACACTGGCATCGCCCTGGCAATGATCGCGCGCATCATGGGGTTAAACATGACCCTGATCATGCCCGACAATTCTACCCGAGAACGGGTGCTGGCCATGGAAGCCTACGGCGCAAAAGTCATCCTGACGCCCGCTGCCCAAACAATCGAATACTCCCGTGCGCTGGCTGAGAAAATGGCAGCGAACGAGGGATACTATATTTTGAACCAGTTCTCAAATCCCGACAACTTCAGGATACATTATCAGACCACGGGCCCCGAAGTCTGGCGCGATACCGGAGGCACTATTACCCACTTTGTATCCGCCATGGGTACAACAGGAACCATTATGGGTGTGTCCCGCTATCTCAAAGAGCAAGATCCCAAAGTACAGATCGTCGGAACGCAACCGACAGATGGTTCGTGCATCCCCGGCATCCGCCGATGGTCTCCTGAATTCTTGCCTAAAATTTTTGAAAGGGAGCGGGTAGACCGGATCCTTGACGTTTCTGAAAAAGACGCAAGGATTTTCACGAAACGCCTCGCAAAGGAAGAAGGCATTCTTGCAGGGATGAGCAGTGGAGGTGCGTTGAGCGCAGCAGTAAAAATTGCCTCTGAACTGGAAAAGGGTGTCATTGTCTTTATTATCTGTGACCGCGGTGACCGATACCTGAGCTCCGATCTTTTTTCCTGATCCATCTTTCTTCTCCGCTTCCTATTAACAGTGTCCGGCACAACCACTGCGCCTGCCATCCACATCGCTGCCCATAGTACGCTGCAAAGCCGTTGACCTACTTTAACATGGGTACAATTCTCCCCACGGAACGACGAAAACTATCTTTTTAATGGTTGCCGCCACCGAAATTCAGCGGATTAGTTTTTGTGTGGGGGCGTATAGCTTTCCTGCTTTTTGGTTTGCATTCTGCATGATGCTGTTGAGGACACGCATCTTGAACGTGTGCCGGAAATCGCAATCCAGTTTAGGGAAAGGCAAACATCCGTACCTATGAAAGAAATTTTCCACCGCATCAATCAGTATCTTTTTTTTATCGTATTGATCACCGTTGTCATGTTTTTCGGAAAGGGTTTCCTCGTACCCGTATTCTTTGCCGCATTGCTGGCCATGCTGATGGCGCCTGTCTGCCGCAGACTGGATTCATGGGGATTTCCCCGGGCACTCTCCACGCTTACGTGCATATTGATACTGGTAGCCTTTCTTGCAGGGGTTGTGCTTATTATCAGCACGCAGATAACCACCTTTTCGGAGAACATGACACAGATTAAGTCCAAAGGCAATGAATTGTTGCAGCAGGTCCAGTCATTTATCGAGGAGAAGAGCGGACTGAGCCCGGAGGAGCAGAAGGAGGTGGTAAAAAAGCAAGCGGAGCAATCGAGTCAGCAACCCGGGCCCAGTCTGCCGGCGCGAATCCTGGGAGGCATCACCTCAACATTGACTGGCATTGTCCTCACACTGGTGATCACGTTCCTGATGATCTTCAACAAGGAACAGTTTGAAGTTTTTTTTCTCAAGCTCTATGATGAGCATGATACGGATAAGGTAAAGAAGGTTGTTGATAAGATCAGCGAGGTTTCCCAGAAATACCTCACCGGTCGATTTATGTCTATCATGATCATTGCCACGATGTACTCCATCGGTTTGCTGATCGTAGGAATTAAAAACGCGATTCTCCTGGCAGGTATTGCAGCGCTGTTAACGGTCATTCCGTATGTTGGCACTGTACTGGGCGGTTTATTTCCTGTTTTTATGGCCCTGGTAACGGAAGACACCCAGACCGCGCTGTGGGCCGCAGTGGTGATGGTGGTCGTGCAAACCATTGACAACTATTTTATCGAACCGAATGTGGTGGGAGGTGAAGTGAATTTAAATGCGCTCTGGTCGATCCTCAGCATTCTTTTGGGAGGTATGATCTGGGGCGTGGCTGGAATGATCATCTTTTTACCACTGTTCGGAATTATCAAGATTGTCTGCGACCATGTGCAACCGCTGAAACCCATCGGATACCTCCTTGGCGAACCTGGCGGAAAAAAACCGTCCAAAATAAAATTGTGGATTAAGGAGAAAATATCGAAGGTAAAGAAGGCCAGCGCTTGAATAACGATATGAGTTATTGTGACAGAAAATATTTTTACGACCTGACTTTTGATCTTTCTCTGCAATGTTACACATGACTCCATTCCATTTGCTGTAGAAAAACAGCAACATCAGCTCCATTTTATTTTTGCGCAGTGTTTCCGGAGAAGGGTGTTTGATTTTACCGTAGCATCAGAACTGCCCGACCCTATCTGCGCCCTGGCCGGGTAAGATGACGATTCGTCTCTGTATAACAGCCTGTCCATCGATGCTTGTAACCGAACTGAAGCGACAGTATGGGCTGCTTCATTTTTTTGTGTCATTTTTATTTTCCATACATCTCTCAATATTTCTTACTCAGGAAACTCATAGAGCGAAAGTGGCTGAATTGTCTTTCGTCGACACCTCATCTTTGTATCGTAAGATTGGAGGCGGGACTGCTTGTGATAGGGATCATTGAGTAGCCCGCACCTTCTTACAGTATGAACAGCAAAGTACCTGAAGACGTGATTCGATTATTATTTTCCGGAAAGCAGCATGTCAGCCTCCTGAGGGCGTGCACCGTGAAAGTATTATTGAGTCTCTGCTGGCTGCTATTGCTTTCAGTTGCGCTTCCGGAAAATGTTTACGGACAGCAGATGTTTAAAACGACCGAGGCATCGGTCATTGGTTATCTGGAATACCTGCCCCAGGGCTATGAGGAGAATTCGGATAAATACCCCGTCGTGATTTTCTTGCATGGCATTGGTGAAAGAGGCGTTAACACAACTGACTCCGCAATCCTACGTGAATCGGTGCAGAAAGTTGCTGCTTTAGGACCACCTTCGTACGTCAAAAGCGGGACTGAATTTCCTTTCATACTGATTTCGCCTCAGTTGAAAAACAATTATGGCCACTGGCCGTCAGCCTATGTGATGGAAGTGATCGATCATATTAAAACCTATTTAAGGATTGACGAGAAAAGGATTTATTTAACCGGATTAAGCCTCGGAGGAGGAGGCGCCTGGTGGACTGCTCAGGATTACCCTGAACTTTTTGCAGCCCTGGCTCCGGTTTGCGGCGGAAGAAACACGCCCTCAAAAGCGTGTGCTATTGCCGCAGAAAATTTGCCTGTCTGGGCCTTTCATGGTGACAAAGATACGATCGTCCCCATGTCAAAAAGCGTTAACATGGTGCATGCCATCAATGACTGTAAACCCGCACCATCGCCTGCGGCAAGGATGACGATCTATCCGGGAGTAGCGCACAACGCTTGGACTAATGCCTACAGAACCGACCACGTCGTCCATGAGCCCAATGTCTACGAATGGATGTTATCGTTTACCAATACCATTAACCGGGGCAATGAGTTACCATTCGCCAATGCGGGGAATGATCAAGGCACTTCAGAAACGCGTATCCATATCCCCGGATATGGTGGTGATGCCGATGGCCTCATTTCCAGCTATGCATGGAAGCAGATCAGCGGCCCTTCTCCGGCGCAATTGACAGGTCATACCACATCAACACTATTGGCATCTGAACTGAAGAAAGGAATATATGTATTCAGTTTGCAGGTCACTGATAATGACGGAGACACCGATACCGATTACGTGCAAATAAAGGTCGAAAATGCGCCGTTGCCTGAAATAAATGCTGGCGAGGATATGCTTGTTGTACTCCCGGAGAACAGTATTGCACTGAAAGGCTATCCAAACGATTCGGAGAAGTTTTCCTATCGGTGGATACAGACCGCAGGAAAGCGCTGTACGGTGATGGATGCAACATCCGCGACACTTTCCGTATTGGATCTCGTGTCCGGTGAATATTCCTTCAGACTAACGGTAACCGATCGGTCAGGCAATGCCGATACGGACGAGGTTACTGTCTGGGTCACCTTTCCTCCGGCCGTGGAGGGTGGTCCTGACGTTTCTGTTCCCCTTACGACATCGGAAGTTACACTGACAGGTTCTGCATATGATCCTGACGGAGAGATTCAAACCTATACATGGAAAAAATTCTCCGGACCCGATGTGGTGCTGAAAGATGAACACTTGCCGACAGCCAAAATTACGGATCTGAAAGAGGGCACGTATGTTTTTGTGCTCACTGCTACGGACAACTTCAATGCAGCCTCGAGTGATCATGTTACGATTAATGTGAAAAAAGAAATCCTCGCCACCGATCTGACATACCCGGTCAGTGATAAGAGAACTGAGCGGTTGGACGTCCCTGATCATGAGTCGTTTCATCCCGCAGGCGAAAGCACGCCCACTGTTTTTGGCAGCCTGACTTCCCTGGATCTCGAAGACTGCCTGATCACAATTTTCAATGATGCCGGTCAGCGTATTTTTTCCGGCTTGTGGTCTGCGGAGACCTATCGTTCGATCTTCGGAAGAAATGGACTTTACCTGTACCAAATAATGAAGAACGGTAACCGGATCGATACCGGAAAGATATATATCAGGCGCCGGTGAGCAATCGTCGGGGCGGTGATGACGAGTAGTAGTTTTAGGTTTGCAGAATACCACCATGTCCTCAGACGGAGGACTGGTGGTTTTCGTTTTTTTAGTCCTGTTGAAAGTATCCCAGAGCGAAAGGGAACAGCGCAGTGGCAAGACCGATTGCGTTAATACGGGCAGCGCCCGGGGGCCCGTTAAGAAGATGGAGTCCCCATGATTTCTTTGGTGCGGTCAAGAAATGGAATCTGAGCCGGGTTGATCATCCTTACCGCTTCGCCGTACTCCATCCACCGGGCTTTATCTACTTCCGGAAAGTCCATCATCCGTCCGGATCGGGGAGGCCACTCAAGCGAAAAGTTGTTGCATGTGATACCCGATTCCGGGTCCCATGATCCCCGAAAGGCCCACCCATGTACGACTTTACCGCCCTTCTGTTTTACAGTGCCGATATCATAGAAAGGTGCAGTCGACCGAAGTCCCGTCTCTTCCAGAAATTCACGTTGTGCAGCCTGCATCAAATCTTCCCCTTCCTCCGGAATACCCTTGGGTATTGACCATACGCCCGCGTCCTTGTTTTTATAGAACGGCCCGCCGGGATGGACGAGGAAGAACTGGAGGGCTCCGTTCACGTGTCTGCACATGAGGAGGCCAGCTGCTAAATTCTGTTTCATGGACGCGGTTTACCTACAAAGGATAAAAACTCTTTTCTATTGCGCAAATATTGTTTCATATTCACGCGATGAATTCTATCATGCCACACATTGCCATAATCTCTTCGAGTGTACGTACGGGCCGGAATAGCCACAGGGTTGCACGCTATTTTGAAAATTATCTGGTGAAACAGAATCTTGCAACGGCCGAGATCCTGGACCTGAACGTCTATCAATTCCCGGTGTTTACAGAGCGTTTAAAATATCAGCCAAGTCCATCACCGGATGTGCTTGATTTTGCAGAGCGCATCAAAAAAGCAGATGGTGTCATCATCGTGACGCCGGAATATAATGGCGGATATCCTGCAAGCATCAAAAACGTTATTGATCTTTTGTACGTGGAATGGTTTCACAAACCCATCGCCATCAGTACTGTATCCGATGGGATCTTTGGAGGCACGCAGGTGATCACATCGTTGTTGTTTACGCTTTGGAAAATACGCGCATGGGTGATACCGGCGATGTTTCCCGTGCCGAGCGTCGAAGCGTCATTTACACAAGACGGCCATGCGCTCAATAAAGGCATTGACGACCGTGCGAAAATTTTCATCGATGAGTTCTTTTGGTGCATCCAGGCCAAATCAAAAATGGACAAGGCGTAGGGGTTTCTGCAGCGGCAGTCGTGGAGTTTCTGAATTGCCGCTTCACATAAAACTGAGCCACGGTGGGGCTACCAGCCTTTTCTTTTTGAACAATGATTCAAACGCATTTGCCCGCTGTAAGCAGCTGTAAATACTGTGGAAAGCTTTCCATGCCTCGATAAAATTGGGGGAAAAATTACCTTTTTAAAAAATTATATCGTTCCTATCCGTCACTTCCCCGATATATGATGACGCTCATCTTTTTTGAAAATATTAATCATTCATTTTCCCTTTTCTTGCGGACCAATTAGAAAGCGCTCCGGAGACCATCTAGGCCAGGTGGTAATCCTTCGAACCTGAAACTTGGAAGAATTTAAACACAGGTGGACCATGAAGTGACTGGTGATCTTCAGATCTTGTCGAAAAAAGTTGAGCTTTCTCTTTTGTTACTATACCTGATTTCCCTGCCCCAGCAGTTTTTCCTGCAGGATGGGCTGCGATTAAAAAACATTAACTAAAACATGAGACTTAAATTATTTGCTACCATTGTGGTTCTTGGAACCCTTATGTCTTCTGTTGCCCTTGCGCAGCAAACGGCTAAAATTACTCCCGCTAACACAGCATACCTCGAGTATCTGCCCCAGGGTTATAACAATAATTCGAATTCCTATCCTGTTGTGATCTCTTTGCATGGTATCAAGGAGAAGGGTACGACTTCAACCGATCCTGCCACCTTAAAATCTTCGCTGCTGAAAGTTGCCAATGTTGGGCTGCCGAAATACGTCAAGTACGGTCAGCAGTATCCCTTTATCCTGATTTCACCCCAATTGAAAACATCCTATGGCACGTGGCCGGCAGCGTACGTGATGGAGGTTATTAACCACGTTAAACGGACCCTGCGGGTCGATCCCAGGAGAATTTACATCACCGGACTCAGCCTTGGCGGATTCGGTGCATGGACTACATTGGGTGCTTATCCTGAAGTGTTTGCAGCCGCTTTGCCCATCTGCGCGGGGGGAAGTGCCTTGAGCAAAGCCTGTGCGATTGCGTCCCAAAATGTCCCGGTCTGGGGTTTTCACGGTGACAAAGACTATGTTGTCTCCTATACTGTAACGACGAAGATGGTCAGCGCCATCAATGCATGTACGCCTAAACCAAGTCCGCTTGCAAAAGCTACATTATTCGCGGGCGCGGGCCACGTGATCTGGGACAAAGTCTATAACACCACGAATGCCCTCGATTGGATGCTGAGTTATACGAACGGCTCCACGTCTTCCACCTCAAACACTGCACCTGTTGTCAGCGCCGGATCTGGTAAAACGATCACCTTGCCTACGAACTATGTGTACCTCCAGGGTTCGGCCTCTGATGGCGATGGTATTGCAAGTTATTCCTGGGCCAAAGTATCTGGCGGCACTGCAAGCCTGAGCGGGCAAACCACATCCAAAGTTAAAGCCTATAACCTCGCGGCAGGGACCTATGTATTCAGGTTAACTGTCAAGGATACCAAAGGCCTGGCATCTTCAGACGATGTGACCGTCGTTGTGAAAAGCGCGACATCTACTTCCACCAATACAGCGCCGATCGCCAACGCAGGTGCCGACAAGAACCTTACGCTTCCAACAAATTCGGTAAAACTTTACGGTGCGGCCAAAGACAGTGATGGTTCAATTGCATCCTACAAGTGGACGCAATATGGCGGACCTTCGACCGCTACGATCAGTTATTCAACATCGGCCTCATCCACCGTCAGTAATTTAAAGGCTGGAAAGTATTACTTCAGATTGACCGTAAAAGATAACGACGGTGCCACGGATTATGATAACGTTCTTGTCACCGTTGCCAGCGGAAGCTTGTCCGTGATCAGCCTGGACTCTTCTTTGGAATCAATGTTGGCATTGGCCGAATAGGACAGCCACATTCAGATTATTTGTGTGTTAGTTGAACAAAAAACCCGTCACTCTGACGGGTTTTTGTTTTGAAGGCCTGCATAGCGCAGTTTTCAGAGGTCTAGACAGTGACCAATGCCGATCATGCCCGTTTTGAATTCTTATAATGCTGAATGCTTACTGCGTGCAGATAGCCCGTTGTCGCTACAGAGATTGGGCCGTGCGCTTTGATTCCGGAAACCAGCTCTTCACAAGAGGACCGTCATAACCGTACAGCGGATCATTCTCGGGCAGGGGCAGGTGCCGGATATTTTCCTCAGCATGCGGGCGCTCTTCTTTTTTTCCATAGTTCATATCATAGTCCTGTCCCATGGGATAGGCACCCAGACACGTGAAGTCATCGACCTCATCGATTCTTTTGTGGGCGACGCCTGCTGGAATGATGATGACGTCACCTTTTTCGATGGGTAACGTGATCCCGTTTGGACCACCGAACTGTACGCGCGCAGACCCACTTAAGACAACGAGCACTTCATGTGCGGTGCTGTGATAATGGTGATAATCATAGATGCCATCGACCCACGTGTTTGACCAGCTGTTGGTCTCCAGTAGCTCCTTTATGGTATCTTCACTTTCCGTAACAGGAAATGCATGGTGGTAAAGCAACAATGGTAAAAGCCCATTGTTGGGATATGCGCCGTCCTCGGTTACGAGGTGGCGTGTTATATTGAGATTCTGTATTGGCTGGATTGAATCAACAAGTGACTTCATAGTTTTTTGTAGATTTTGGATTGAGATCATGTGCGACTTGATCAACGGCCTAGCCCATGACTATTTCGAAAGCGCTCTTCTTTTTGCGTTTAGGTTTTAGAGGTTGTTGTTCCGGTTCGTCCGGCTGTGGTTCCGTTCTCACCGGGACCGGATTTTCCTTACCCGGTCTCGTATTGGATTGCGCAGGAAAGGAATCAGCGTTGATCTTATATGCCTTCATCATCATGATATCTGTACTGGTGAATAACCTTCACGGTTGGTTTGTACGGGTTTGGCGCCGTGTGTCCTTTCTTTATTAAAAAAGCATTCCGTTAGATGGCCCGACAAAAGACAAATGCTGTTGGCTGGTTTGAGTTTTGTGCATGGGGTTTCATGCAGGCGGAGAAAACAATCTGGACAATCGGTCATTCAACACGATCGTGGGAGGAATTTGGTCATTTATTACTGATGCACCGTATACAATTGCTTGTTGATATCCGGGCCTTTCCCGGGTCCCGGCGTCATCCGCAATTCAATAAGGAGATCCTTTCAGCGTCATTAATAGATTCAGGTATAGGCTATACGCATATGCCCGGTCTGGGCGGAAGGAGAAAACCACGTGAAAATTCAAGCAATACGGCGTGGAGACATGCCGCCTTCCGGGGTTATGCAGACTATATGCAAACCACTGAATTTAAAAACGAAGTTTCTCAGTTAGAAATGATGGCCACGAAGGAACGAACCGCCTATATGTGTTCAGAAGCTCCCTGGTGGAAATGTCACCGGGCTCTGGTGTCCGATTTTCTGAAGACACGCGGATGGGGCGTGTGGCATATTATGGAGAAGGGAAAACTGACTGAACACCCCTTCACAAGTCCGGCAAGGCCAGTACAGGGTGAGTTATTTTATGGTGGTTAAGCGTGGTTAACCACGACAAAAAGACGACTCGAAGATTTTGAATTCAAAAGAGTAAGTTGCCTGCGCTGACGACCATTCCATGTTGGTTGAAGAAAATGTTACGGCACGTCCATAGCCCCTGATATGTCTCGTTCTGACACCATTGAGTTTGTCAGAAGCCTGTAATTGCTGGTTCGGGCTATTGCCCAATGATGACCACACATATTTCATAAAAAGTGAATTTCAGGAAGAAATTAAAAAACTGTACCGAAAGCACAGCCGGTGAATCGGGGGCGCGACAGCACGTTCAGCCCTTACTGGATTTTCACTACTCTCACCTGCGTGTGAGGGGACGAAACAGCATAGTGTATTTCTGTTATCATTCCTTCGACACCGATATAATGCGACTGTTTTTCCTTAGGAACTGAAAATCCTGTGTTCACAGCAATTGAATTATGAAAGCCCATTACATGCATTCCTTTTTCGACAGGTTTCTTCCCAGAAACAACCGTTGCTTCCACTTCTTTTCCATTCAGATAGTCAGTGTAGTTTTCTTTGATGATGACTTTTGGTAAATCCATGATGTGATAGTATTTCTGTGAGCTTTCCAAAAAATCATTCCTCCGGTTCGCGTCGGTTTAAGAAAAGGCGTTCAAATCATATTCATAAAAAATGATTTGACACAGTGCGCCTTGAACTTTGATTTGTGGAAAGCAAATGAAAAGTTGTTCTCTGAAGCATAAAAAAAAATCCCGCACATTCATGCGGGATTTTCCAATGGCAGAATTGCTTCTTAGTACAATTCCACCGCGCCGATATCATAGCCCATACCTTTTAGTCGAGGCTTGTAGTAGTAGTCGAATTTTATATTGAAGGCCGAAATATCTCTTCCTACATCAACCACCGGAGACGCATTTGACAACCGGTAATTCGTATCGACAATACTGCTCAATCGAACGGCTGCGGTATCTATATTGAAATAGTTGTTTGACATGTCGATCATCACCTTGCTGTTGAGTTTATATACGAATGCATCCTCCGGCGTGCGGGGGTATGCGTAAGTATAGTAGCTTCCGGGATTGGTGATAATATTGTTGACAATCACATTCATCGGAACTTCATCCGCATAGATCCTGATGCCATCCTTTTTTGGATTGAGGATCGTGTTGTTGATGAACTTGAATCCTGACCCCGGGGAATATCTTTCGTCACAGAAGGCCCCGTTACTCCCGGGATTTTCGATCACGTTGTTATAGATCACATTGTCTCCGAGTCCGTTTACCAATAGACCGTTTCCTGTGCCATTCTTAATAAGGTTATTGTAGCAGAGTCCTCCGGTACCGGCACCGATCTGGATACCGTTGTTCTGATATATCTTATTGACGGTTCCGTAGTTTTCGACCACGTTGTTGTGAATGCTGGCACCCTTGGTTGCGCACCCTAATTGTATGCCGTCCCAGCCCGTATTTTTTACAATGTTTCCGAAGATGCGGATGTAGTGGATCTCATGGGGAAGCCTTACGCCGCAATTTGTCTCCATCCCCATGAAAAATGAGTTGCCGGCATAGATTCCTTCGCCGCCTGTGTCATGAATATAGTTGTTATGGAGCGCCACTGCTTTCATCAGAAAATTTGCGCGCAAGGTAGCATCGTCACAGGTAGGATCGGTCTTGGCCATGATCCCGGCAAAGCCCGAGTTTTTTATTTCAAGATGATCCACCTCGAAGTGTGTGCTAAGCTTGCCGAGGTTTACACTCATCTGACCGCCAGTAACAATGATACCGTAGGAATTTTTAACATCACCTCCTGTGATCCGGAAGTGTGCACTTGTTTCTGTTTTTATCCCATGGGCTTTCCCGGTGCCATCAATTTGTGCGACTCCGCCGCAATTTCTGATGATAATGGGTTGATCAAGTGTGCCCACGATATTGCGGAAGATCAGGCTTCCGTATTTCACATGAGCGCTTAGTCCGATGATACTTCCGGGTTTGAGGCCCAGCAAAGTCCCGTCAACGATGGTGGCGTCTGCAGGAACCACATACGTACATGACGAACAATCATCGAGAACGCTGGTCCCATCCGTTGCCATATTAAAATCCTGGGAAATTAATGTGTTTGAATCAGAGATCAGCTGTTCGTCAGAGCAGCGCATCAGGAGGAAAAAAACGGTGAATATGAATAAGATCTTTTTCCCCAGCATGAAGAAAGCATGAGTGGTCATCGCGTGTTTTTTTGGGGATTCGGTGTGGGCCGATCCCGGTTGTGGAGTTTATTTTTGAGACTGAAAGCGAGCAATAGACGGGCGGACGTAATGGTGGGATTACATAGGCTTTGGGGTTTATACCCCAAATAGAATCATATAGCGGCAATTAAATCCGGCGGATTCATATAGCCGCTTATTTATGTAATAAAAAGCGGGGATAAGCAGCAGTAAAAGTCGTCCTTAGCTGAACTTCAGTAAGAATTGTCGATGAAAACAACGCTGGATGAACCGGCTTTTTTCGATGATAGAAGACGGATTATCGTACAGGATGGATTTCCGTTGAAAGAAAATGGAAGAAAAAAGAAAAACCCGCATAAAGCGGGTTTTTAAAAAGCTGTTGATTGATGAATTAATATTCGTGGGCGCCTATGTCATAGGCTGTTCCGCTTAATCTGGGTCCCATTGCGTAGTCAAGTGAAATACTATATGTCGCAATGTTAGTCCCTTTATTAATGGCCGGAGAATCGCTTCTCAAGGCGTAATTGAAGGTCGATGGACTTACGAACCTGGCAGCGTTGATATCTCTTGTGAAGTAGTTGTTCAGTTTTTGATACCTGACTGAGCTGTTATTAATATAGAGATACGCGTCATTACCGGTGCGCGGATACGAATACGTCGAATAACTCTTCGGATTGACGATCACGTTATTATAAACGAGGGTCATCGGAACGTTGTCAGCGTAGAGCCTGATACCGTCCTTTCCGGAATTCACGATGGTGTTGTTGATGAACTTGAAACCTAATCCGATGGCAGTCCTGTCATCACAGAATATTCCGTAGGCGCCGGTGTTCACGATCACATTATCGTGGATAAAATTCTCGGCATTGCCAATGATTCGGATGCCGTCCCCTTTGCCACCTTTTATAAAATTGTTATAAAAGGTCGCCACGCCGCCTTCACCAAACTGAACACCGTGGTTCTGATACAGGGTGTTCTTCACACCGTAATTCTCGATCCGGTTATTATATACCTGAGCGCCTTTCGGCGTGGAGGCAACCTGTATGGATTCCCACCCTGAATTTTTGATGATGTTGTTGTGGATCTTCAGGCCTTCCAATGTGTGAGGCAATCGCGTTCCGCAATTCGTAGCGATCCCTTTCAGGTAGTAATTGTGACCGACATAAAATGCTTCCGCTCCCGTGTCATGCACATAATTGTGATGAAGCAGGACATTGCGCATGACGAAATTGCCACGCACGGTCGCATTGTCACAGGAGGGCTCTGTCTTTGCCATCACGCCGGCGAATCCGGAATTGGAAATTTCTACGTGGTCTACTTCGACGTTTGTGGTCAGCAAGTCAAGATGGAGTGATTGACGTCCTCCGACAAGCCGGATCCCGTAGCTGCCGTCAGCGTTTCCTCCCGTGATACGAAAGAATGAGCTGTATTCGGTCCGGATACTAAACCAGCCGGTTCCGCCATTAACGGTTGCTATACCACCGCAATTCTTGATCGTAATGGGTGCGGAGGCGGTACCCCGGACATTCTTGAAGACCAGGTTTTTGTAAGCATAACCTGCTTTTAAACAGATAACAGCTCCGGGCTTAAGCCCCAGTGCCTGTACATCTATCCTGTAGGCAGTAGCCGGTACGATATAATCGCATCCGCATTCCCCTGTGGCTGAGGTAGTGGTAGCACCGGCGGTAGTACTGGTAGTTGTCGTTTCGACAGCAGTCAGAAGTTTTTCTTCTTCTGAACATTGGAACAATAAACAAAGGGCAATAAGACTAAAGCCCTTCGTTAGAAGGGAAAACGCCTTCGGGTATAAAATCATCACGTATTGTTAAATGTAGATTCTTACTACATCTATTTTACGCCACAAGTTCCGATCTTGATGGGGCTGTTTTCAGTTCCGGCAAGGTTGATAAATTCAACGTCACCGTATGCGATCGCTTTGTCAAGACAGATCACTGCACCTTCTTTCAGGTCAAGTTCAGCGCCATCGACAATGGCCATGTCGGCAGGAACAACAAAAGTACACGTGCTGCAATCTTCAATTGCTTCATAAACGGTATAGACACCGCTGATCGTCATGCTGCCGGTTGCTATCTGAGCAACTTCAGCAGCTTCAGCTGCAGGAGCTTTAGCCTCGTTGGGCACGATTTCTTCTTCAGTACATTGGGAAAAGATGAAAAATGCGGATGCTGCAAAAAAGATTTTTTTCATGGACGTTAAGTTGGTTCTCATACTGATATTGGTTTTTATTGCGCCGTAACTCACAATATCCTAAGCGCTGTGATTAAAAAATTGGGTAATTCGATCTACAGACATCGTTGGCTTTGGGTTATCTCATGGGCACTTCGGTGATGGTTTGTTTAAATTGTTGCACAAATAAAACAGCAGAAGCCCCTCAAAAATATTTTTGATTGCCCATTCCCGGTATACGCCGATTTTCTGCGCATATGTTCGATAAGCATTTTTATTTTCTTTGGCATTCGCCTCCAAAGCCTGCTTTCACAGGTTGACAAAGACCAGATGAGGCCAGCTGCAAGTACCTGGCGGGGTTGGAGGGTATGTTGTGGCGATCTAGGACCTGTCAGGGAAATGCCGGTCCTTATTGCCGGTTCAAAACGCAAGCGCATCCTGATGGCTGAAGTCAGGCGAAAACGGTCCGCTGAGAAGCGATAAGGTTTCCGTCACGATTCACGACGACCTGTCGGTCGAAAATATCATTCAATGACCTTCACCATCTCCTTCCGCTGCTTTTCATCCGGAAGTTTTCCATACGCGGCGCCCATGTTGTCCAGCATATGGTGAGGTTTGTCGGTGCCGGGAATCGCGCACGTAACCGAGGGGTGTGATAAGATGTATTTCAGGAAGAATTGCGCCCAGCTGCTACAGCCTATTTCGCCGGCCCAGGCAGGGAGTTGCTTGCCGCGCACCCGCTGGAATAGGGAGCCACTTGCAAACGGTTGATTGATAATCACTGCGACATTTTTTTCCCGGGCAAACGGCAGAAGCCTTTCCTCCGCATGGCGGTCCGACAGGTTATAGTTCACCTGTATGAAATCTACCGTTTCCCTTGAAAGGATGGACATCAGGCGGTCGTGGGCGCTGTCAGTGTAATGGGTCAGGCCGACATATTTTGTCTTTCCCTGTTCCTTCCAGCTCCTCAGCGTTTTGATGTGCGTTTCCCAATCCGTGAGATTGTGGATCTGCATCAGCTCTATTTTCTCCCGCCTCATCAGACGTAAAGAATCGTTCATCTGCCGGATGCCATTATCTTTTCCGTGAGTCCAGACTTTGGTAGCCATGAAAAGCTTATCGTTGAGATTCAGTTCGGATGAAAGATCACCCACCACTTCCTCGGATCTTCCATACATCGGCGAACTGTCGACTACGGTTCCTCCTTTGTCAATAAGTGTTTTTAAGACCTCTTTCAATGGGTCACGCTCACCTTTTGATGCAGATACATCGAAGGTTTGCCATGTACCCAAGCCGATGACCGGTAATTTTTCTCCAGACGATGGGATCGTTCTTTTTAACACAGCATTTCCTTGGTTCATCCAGCCCGGTTCCAGGGACAAAATCCCCAACGCTTTGAGCGTGTACAAGCAATCACGCCGGTTCATTTCAGAATATTTAATGGAAAGTATCGGACCCGCTGATCCTGACTCCTGATAACACGCGCATGCAGCAGGCAACTGAAAAAAAGAAAGGAGCGTACCCGCCCCTTTCCACTGATTGTCATCTGTAGTTTTTCAGTACATCGTAAAGCTTCGCGGGCCCTATCTGAGACCTTCGCATTGCCGCATTAAACCGGTCACCTGATCTCGTTCTGCTTCCGGAAGTGGGGACCTGGATTTGAGAAGGCGTGGTAAATGCATCTCCTGATTTTTCAAAAGTCTGAACTACCACCGTTGTTGATGCGTCGTTCCATTTATTCTTGTTGACCTTTGTGTACCGCGCCTCATACGTTAAAGCGTTCGCTTCAGGTTCAAGCGCGCTGTTGATCAGATCAATGAATACAACCTCAAAATCAAGGGTGTCAAAAGTGCCATCGTAATAGACATAGCTCAACCCGTATGCCGGGTAATTAATGGCGTTGGGTAAAAATATGAATTCGGGTGATTGGTAGCTCTCTGTCGCGGCGCCTGTGAGGATGCCATACCAGCTGGAGGTCGTTTGACCCACCCGTAGAATGATATCCATATCTGCCTTCAGCGTATCTTTTTGTGCAGGCCAGGCAAGCAACACAATTAATCCATCTTCCTGTGCCAGGGAAATTTCCATCGTGTTGTCGCTCATCTGAATGCCGTTCGGATTAGAAACGGTGATCACGATCGTCTCAGGATCGAAAGGATCCGTTGCAGGAACACCGTCCTCTATAATAAGGTCGGAATACAGTTCCACCTCAATGAAAGCTTTGGTTTCGCCGGCCCTGAAAGTAACTTCTCCGGCTTTGCCGTCGATGTAATAGTCCGGATTTGTCTTTGCAGTAAACGCGGTGAGGCTGTCTGTTGCTGTGCCGCTGAGGGTGTATCCAATCACAATATCCTGGGGCGCCGGCTTATCGAGCAGGAGTTCCACCAGAACAGAATCGCCTGCTTCGTCTACTGTCAAAGTCTGGGCTGCAAAGGAGAGTTGTAGCGCTATGTCGTCATTGGAGATGGTAATCTCGATTTCGTCATCGGTTGTTACTTCGACGTCGCTCGTATTCACGTCCATGACGGAAAGCTCGATCGTTTCATCTTCTTCGAATCCGGCATCGTTGTAAATTTCCAGTTGGATTACAGCTGAGGTCTGCCCGCTTTCAATCACGACGACGCCATGGTCGCCTACCACCTCGAAGTCGGCATTCGCACTCCCCACCGCATCCTGATCACTCGCGGTTCCCCCAACATCATACTCGACGTTCAGGTCTTTGCCATAGGCCTTGTCGAGTACGAGCTCAACTTCAATGACGCCATCGTTCTCGCTGACGGTCATGGTTGGTTGTGCAAAGGCCAGTTTCGGTTTCGCGGGAGGCTCATCCTCTTTGCAGGATGTAAATCCGATACCAACTGCAATCAGGGTGGCAATGGACAGAATATAAGCAGGATAATTTTTCATGGCCTTACGATTTAATTAATATACTCCGATTTTTCCTTAATTGCAACTCATTGATTTGCGTTAATGAAGACAAAACTCCATCCCGTACAGGGATTGTAAAACTCGTACGCGTTATCGTCTAACTGAAATACATAGGTCTTGTCACCTTCCGTGAGGGCATTCAGGTAAATATTAACATTGTCTATGTTGGCATCTGTATTCGTATTGCCAAACAGCGAAATATTCGGTTTGAAATTGAATACGAGATTATTTTCATTCAAAACCGGTGTAAATTCCCGCAATGCAAACGTGACGCTGCCATCGAGATTCCGGATCACGAACCCGATGCCATATAGCAGCGAGTCGCCACCAATATCATAACCGTAATACATATGCATTTCGATGGCGCCTGCAATATCCTGCGTGATCTGATTACTGACGGAAGTGCCGTTATCGAAAATGTACACCAGGGGACTGAAGTAAAAGTCGGATTGCGTGGCAAAGGATTTGCCATTGACATCGAGGAGGGTTGTCTCCAGCACCACGGATTCGTTTGAAGATGTCAGCCCCGAGTAGGAGTGAAGCGTGATCGGATCTGCGCAGACACTGATGGTTCCCTGAGAAATATCCGTGAGCTGAAGGCTTTTGATCGACAATGGGTTTCCGAGAATAGTCCCCTCGAATGGCTCGTCAAATACGATTGAATCGCCCCTGATGATGTACGGCGTACTGAAACCTACCGGCTGAATATTATTCGTATTGCTTTTCAGTGAGGCGGATGTGATGGTTAAAGTTCTTCGCAATTCATCCAGTGAAATATTGAGTGCCAGGTCCTTATTCTGATACGTAAGTCTGAGTGATGAAGTAAACTTATCGAGATCCTTTGCCATGAGGTTCAGATTTGCGGACAAGTCTATTCCCGGCAAGTTCAAATCATCGGCGGAAGCAGGTTCCAATAACAGGATGGTGGCAGTGGAAAAATCGCTTTTGCTGTTGAAGACGAGCGCATTGTCCGGCGTCTTATTGACGTAATTGAATTCGAATTCCGCGCCAAAGGTTGCCGCGTCCTGTTCAAAGAGAAAGCTGAAAAAGGAATAGTTCTCCAGGATGAGTTCAAGGCCCAGCGAGTTATCGATCCGGTAGGAAACAGTGTCTTCGAAATATTTACCGTCATCCGCTCCCAGGTCTGTCCGGATAACGACTTTATCGTCTTCGTTAAAATCCATCAGCACATAGAAGGAACCTGCCCCCTCCTGCGGGGTGTATTTTACTTTCCAGCCATCAGGCGGTGTGACAAGTTCCTGCTTCAGCGTTGAAATCGCGGCGGCAGCTCTTTCATCCGCCGTTTTGTCGAACAGGTTGATATCGTCCTCTTTACAGGAGGCCACGATGAGCAGGACCGCGATGGTATAGATTGCTTTTTTCATTACTGTAATTTAGCCTGGATGATCGCCCTTACCGCCAACAGATCCACACCGGTATTTTGTTTATAGTGTTCGAGGATGGCGCTGTATTTTCTTCTCAGTTTTGCCCTTCCCTCATTTCTGGCGACACAATCTACCGTCGTGCACGCAGCCTCGTCCTGGATAAATCTTTCATAGAAGTCCGGACGGAACAGGATAAAGGCCACAACTTCGGCAAAATCCTCATTGAAAGTGCTGGTACCGTAAGGTGAAACGAACCCGCGCTCAAGCGCTTCCTCATCGGTCAGGTTGTACCATGAGCCCAATGACGTATAGCCCTGGGGTGATATTTCCTGGAAGTTCGGCGGGAGGTTATAGCGCTGATGCATGATGTGGGCGAATTCATGATAAATTGTTCCCAGTTGCCGGAAGATCCATGCCTTGTTGTTAATATTCACGTCATTTACTTCCGTCAGCGTGATGCGCGCGCCGGCATCGGCCGTCCCCAGTGTCACAGTGCCATCGGCATTGTACATGGTGGAACCGATGAAGATTACTTCCGCGGGAACGTGGCTTTTGAAGAACCGTGTTCCGTTTGCCACATCGGTGAAAGGTTCGATCCAGAATTCTGTCAGGAAGTCCAGCATGGGCTGCACCACTTCCAGTTTCGGCGGCGTGACCCGCTTGTTCTGATCCACATAACGGTCGACGTACCTGTAGCGGATCGCTACGCCGTACGGATCGATGAAATTCGCCTGAATATACTTGTCAATGGGTTCGTCGGATGCAGGTTGTGTCTTGACCGGACTTACAGCTTCTTCGTCGGGATAACAGGCGGTGACGATGGCCAGGATCCCCATATAAAGAAATATCAATATTTTTTTTCTCATGGTCGCGATTTTAAAAATTACCGGGGATTCGGCTTCAATCCTCCTACGTCGATGGCAGCCTGTGGTATCTGCAAGACTTTTCTGTTGTCATCGCTTTCCAGCGTGATAACGGCTCCATTCTGAAGCATATGGGTCACAGGTACTCCAAACCGTTTGATATCGAACCACCGCAGGCCCTCGTGCATGAATTCCTTCTGCCGCTCATCGAGCAGATAAACAAAAGCGTTGAACTGATCGTTTGTAGATTGATAGTGAGTTCTCAGGAGCTGCGTCAATTGCGCAGGATTGATGGTTGCAACGTCAAGGGGAATATTTGGATCCGGTCTGTAACGCCGGCGCGCCAATAACAGGAGGTCACCCAATGCAGCAGTCACATTGTCTTGAAAAATGTAACATTCGGCGCGGTTCAGCAGCACTTCTTCGCCGCGGAAGGCCAGGAAGATCGTGTAATTGAAGCCCACGTCTGAA
Source organism: Chryseosolibacter sp. (assembly GCA_049791675.1). GTDB lineage: Bacteria > Bacteroidota > Bacteroidia > Cytophagales > Cyclobacteriaceae > Chryseosolibacter. The sequence continues at coordinate 11,748 of JBARAD010000303.1, read as the reverse complement.
GTGAGGCTGGAACGCTCAAAGAGAAATTCATATTTGGTTGCTGCCAGCCCGTTCTCACCTGCAACCCAGGCGGGATCCTGCCTTTCGTCAACCAGGTCGTATGGATTGTTCCCGAATATTTGCGAATACAGGGGACGCGATGGCCAGTGACCAAGGTTCGGCAAATGGAAATTGGAGATCTGCCGGACGAGCAGCAGATTGCTGTTGTCATTGGGTGCATGGTATAAACGGATGTAATCTTCCGTGTTGATCTTCTCTTCCAGCATGGCGGGAATATTTTTTACATACAGGCTTGGGTCGCTTCCCAGTAATTCATTGCTGTATTTGATGCAATCGTTGTGATCGCCCCTGAACAAATAGAAGCGCGAGGCAAAGGCGAGGGCCGCATTCCGCGTGAAATGATATTTTCCGGAATTGGCGTAAAAACTCTCATCCACCAGCTCCAGACCTTCGAGAAGATCGTCTTCAATCTTATCGTATACTTCTTCCACTGTATTGCGGTTATACTTTTTGATGAACGCTGTTTCCGGTTCGAGGACATACGGTATCCCCGGGTCCGTATCCGCGGAAGCGGGATCATAGTGCTTTGCAAACAGATTAACGAGCATAAAATGTCCGTAGGCCCTGGTGAGCAGCGCCTCCGCCTTCACCGCATTCTTCTGTGCCTTGTCGCCGGGCATTGCATCGAGCACAGCCAGTACTTCATTCGAATGGGCGATGGCGTCGTAAGTCGATGTCCAGAACTGACTGGGCGTGTCCTGGTCAATACCTGTGAATTCCTGCCAGGAATAGGCCTGTTCGTGCTCCGGAAGTTTGGTCGTTCCGAAAGTGTAGGCAACGTTGTCGCTCATCCACTCCGTGAACGTGTAGGCCGCGTTGGAGTAGGCGTTGGTGAGCAATTGCGCCGCTTTATCCGGGTTGTTGAGCTCAACACGGTTGTCAGGATTCTCTTCCAGGAAATGATCGCAGCCTGACAACACCAGGATGATGGAAGACACCAAAAAATATTTCTTACAGTACTTTCTCATGCGCGTATGCTAAAATCCTATTGTTATTGCCGTGGTAATCAACCGGGGCTGGGGCAGCGCCACACCGCCGGAGGAGAAGAATTCCGGATCCTGACCGTTCAGTTTTTCATCCGAATAAAGTAAGGCCATGTTTTGTGCTTCCACCGAGATCTGCGCCGTACTCGCGCCAATTCTCCGCGCGAAGTTTCCGGGCAGCGTGTAACCTAAACGGACGGATTTCAAACGCACATAACTGCCGTCCGCCAGCCTTACCGTGCTTTTGTTATACAGATCATAGGCCGCTAAATAATCCGTGAATCCTCCTTCCACGGTCTGCTTATCAAGGATCACAGGCACGTCTGTGATAAGTTCATCTCCCGGAACCATCCAGCGGTTGACAAAGCTTCTCGGCATCGAGCTGAAATCGGTGTAACGCGAACTGAACGCGTCATCGAGCCGGATCTTGTAATCGAACTTGAAGGAGAGGAACACATTCAGGGAGAAATTCCTGTAACTGAAAATGTTGCCGAAACCGCCCGCGCCTCGTGGTTCAGCGGACCCCTCGTATTTGAGGATATCTCTTAAATTTTCCCTGTCCTGGAGATCATAGTTATACACCACCTCTCCCGTATCATCCAGGTAGGTTGGGATGCCACGGGAATCCAGGCCTGCAAACTTGGTGGAGAACAAGCCTCGCCTCGGTCCGCCGATCACGGCCGCGCCGCCCTGCGCAATGGCATCCGCAAGACGCGGATTGAAGTCGAGACGTGTGATCCTGTCTCTGGAATAACCAATGTTGAAATTCGTCATCCACCGGAAGTCGTTGATGGCGAGGTTGACCGTATTGATGGATACCTCGAAACCTTCGGATGCCATGTCTGCATAGTTGCCGTTCTTGAAGGCGTTCCCGCCCACTCCGCTTGTCTGCATTAAGCCAATAAGATCAAACGAATTTCTTTTATAGAAATCCACAGTACCGGTGACGTTGCTCTTAAACACGCCGAAGTCAAAACCCACATTGAGTTCCTTGAGTTTTTCCCAGGTCAGATCGGAGTTCTCCAGATCCTGAATGTAAAGATAGGTCTCGACATCTGTGGGGCGTAACGTGACGGCTGATTGCAGATTTAACAACGCGCTTGTATTCGGGCCGAGGTTGGCGGACAGTCCATAGGTTCCCCGGAGTTTCAGATAATCTATCCAGGCAAAATCGAAGAAGGATTCCCGGTCGATATTCCAGGCCGCGCTCACGTTCCAGGTTGGCAGGTAGCGTGCGTTCTTGCTTTTCCCCAGCCTGTTCGAGCCGTCGTACCGGACCGTTCCGTTAAAGATATATTTTTCATTGAATGAATACGCGGCATTCAGGAACAAACCCGCAAAACGTTCGCGGTCGACACTGATCTCGTAGGTGCGGATCCCTTGCCTGTTCAGAAAATCGATCATCAGCGGATCGGTGTTGACGATCCCGCCGTTTTCATACACGACGCCGATGCCATCCACTCTTCTTCCAAACCTGTCTGTGAATTTGATCTCCTGTCCGCCAAGAACACTCACGCTGTGCACGGTGTTGAAAGTCGAAGACCAGTCTATGCTGTTGCGGACGTAAAAATTCTTGAGCTCGTCTTCATTCACATTGTTGAAACCTCCTTCCGGCAACACTACCTTGGGTTGCGCACCCGGGTCGTCAGGATCACTGAACAGCAACCGGTTCGCTTCCTGTATGTATTGCGTATCATCGGCCCGGTAGGCTTCTGCCTGGTTGGATCGCTCATGGATCACATGCTCACGTTGTGTCGTGGCGTAACGCCCCTGCACGGTGCTGCGCAGGGTGAGGTTGTCCGTGAGATCAAAATTGAGATCCGCCTGGGTGGCGATATCGGCGACGTCGATATTGATATAATTCAATTTGATTTCCCGCAGGATATTGAAAGGAGCGTAGTTGCGCCGGAAATACTCGAGGTTGCCATCGCTGTCATAGGGCCGGATGGACCGGCTCGTCTTCAACGCATAACTCAACGGGTTGATATCAAAGTCACGTTTGTACCTTCCCGTGATCGGATCAAAGTCCCTGTTCGTCGTGCCTGGCACCTGTTGCTGTCGGTAATTGGCAGTGAGCTTGAGATCGAGTGATAACCGGTTGGTGAACTGGAAACTGTTTTTCGCCGTGCCGGAGTAACGCTTGACGTTATCGGCAATGGTCTGCCCATTGTCGTTGAGAAAGCTCAGCGAGTAGTAACTGTTATGTTTTTCTGTTCCCGATGTCAAACTCACAGAGTGCTGTTGCTGGAAAGAATAATCCCTGAACAGAACATCGAACCAGTCTGTGTTGGCGGTTTCGTATTGATTTAAAAATTCCTCATTGAGTGAACCGTCAGGACCCCAGGGGATCTGGTGGTCGGAGATCAGCGCGAACATTTTTCCAAGGGAACCATAGTTCTGCGCCTTGACCGATGTTGTAATGTCAACAAGACCTTTTTCATGCATCTCGCGGTAAACGGACATTTCATCCACCGAGTTGAGGATGTCGAACTGCGCGTAGGTAGGACGCAGGTGAATGGAAAAATTCCCCGAATAATTCACTCGGGTCTGGCCGCTCCTGCCGCGCTTCGTCGTGATGACGATCACGCCACTCTTGGCGCGGGTGCCGTAGAGGGCAGTGGCGGACGCGTCCTTCAGCACCTGAAAGGATTCGATGTCATCGGGGTTGAGTCCGGCGATCGAAGATGCGGTCAGGGTGTTGGCATTACCCGTCATGATATCATCGGCGCTCACATTGTTGAGATCTTCCAGGATGACACCGTCCACCACAAAGAGGGGTTGGTTATCGCCATTAATAGAGGTGTTCCCGCGGATACGGATCTTGGGACTTGTGCCGAAAGTTCCCGACACGTTGTCGACAGTGACGCCGGCCACACGGCCTTCAAGCATTTGCGTCGCGTCGGTCATCCCGGTAATTTTCGCATCGGTCATTTTTACATTCGCGGCGGATCCCGTGAAAAGTTTACGCTGTACTTCCTGGAAGCCGGTGATCACCACTTCGCCCAATTCGGTGGATTCTTCCGATAGCTGAACATCGATCACCGCCCTGTTTCCTACCACTTCGGTGTGGTTATTGAAACCGATAAAAGTAAACAGAAGCGTATCCGTGCCTGATCCCACGTTCACCTTATAGTTTCCGTCAAAGTCCGTGACGGCTCCGCGGCCTGAACCGTTTATTCTGATGCTGACATTGGGAAGTTCGCTGCCATCGGCGGCCGATGTCACCTTCCCGGTCACGGTCATTTCCTGTGCTTTGGCATGGATCAGGATTCCGAAGGCCAATAGAATTGAGAACAAAAAAAATTTCATGTTTCGGTTAGCTTAATCCGTTAGTTGACCTTCGACTGACAAGAGGGTTGTATTAAGAAAGGAGGCAAAACTGTACGCGCGTGATGCATATCCAATGGTATCTGAAAACGAAAAAATAAACAATATTGGTCAAGAATCCGACTGGTGGGGAGGATTTTAAAGTTCGGAAAAAAAATCTACTTCCACAATCTGAAGGACGGCGCGCGCGGTAGCAATGCAGCGTTGGTTACAGGGCTGAATGCAGTTTGAAATACAGGTCTGATGCAGTGTCGTTGCGCGGGAGACGATCGGATATAAAAAAAGCCCTGACTACTTGGTAGTCAGGGCTTTAAACCGTAAATTATACTTTCTAGGCCAATTCGCGCAGGTCGACGGGCACAACCCTGGAGATACCTTTCTCCACCATGGTGATACCGTAGATTACGTCAGTGGAAGACATTGTTCTCTTGTTATGGGTAACGATCACAAACTGGCTGTCCTTGCTGAAGTTGCGAATGATGTTATTGAATTTATCAATATTGGCGTCGTCAAGCGGAGCATCCACCTCATCGAAAATACAGAAGGGAGCGGGCTTGAGCAGATACATGCTGAAAAGCAGGGCTGTTGCCGTGAGTGTTTTCTCCCCTCCTGAAAGCTGATTGATGGTCAGCGGCCGCTTGCCTTTGGGCTTCGCGATGATCTCGATCTCAGAATCAAGTGGCTTGCTGGGATCCACCAGTCTCAGATCGCATTCGTCGCCTTCGGTGAACAACGACCTGAATACCCGGATAAAGTGTTCCTTGATCTTGTTGAAGGAATCCATAAAAGTCTCACTGGCGACACCTTCTATTTCGTTGATGGTGTTGAAGAGGGACTCCTTCGCCTTCAACAGGTCTTCTTTTTGCGTATTGATGAAATCGTTGCGCTCCTTGATCTCTGTATAAGCTTCCATAGCCATGGGGTTGATCGGACCCATGTTATCGAGCCGTTCCCGGATCTTGGTAACTTCCTGGCGGATCTTATCTTCATCAGCCTTCATCAGCTCCGCTGTTTCTTCAGGCGTGGGCTGGCCCGTAACCTGGTCGAGATCCACATTGAATTCAACGGACAAGCGTTCCTTTACGGAATTGAGCTGAAGCTTGCTTTCGTTCAGGGTGTTCTGAAGCTCCATCAGGTGCGTGTCGAGCCGCTGCCGTGTATGCTGGACCTCGCGAAGCTCTTTTTCGATGACATCGATGTTGCCACGGGATTCGTAATACTCTTTCTCAGCTTCACTGAGACCTTTTTCCATTTCCTCCTTTTCGGAGTACATGCCGATCAGTTCATCATCATTGACCAGCGTAGATTCAACAATGGTGCTGATCTCCTTCTCATTCCGCTGCAATTCCTCCGTGTTCACCTGGATGCGTTGTCCGCTCTGGTCCATGGACTCCTGCTTGAAGCGGATCTCCTGGTCAATGCTCTTTACGCGGTTTTCCTGCTGGTGGAAGAAGATATTCTGTTCGTTGAACGCGGCTGATTTCTGGCTAAGCAATTCTGAGTGCGAGGCAACATCTTCCGACAGGAATGAAAGTTTGCCCTCCTGTTCGGTCAGTTCCTGCTGTGCCCGTTGCGCCTTCGGTTTTAATTCATCGAGCTCCCGCAACAGGGTATCGATCTTTTCAAGAATGTCTTCCCGGCGAAGATCGGCACTGCTGAGCATGTTCGCGAACTGTTCGCGCTTGGTCCGTACGGATACGTGTTCTTCGTTTACCTGACGAATCTCGTTCTGGAGATTCTCGATCTCATGACGCAATTTATTGTTGCGCAGTTTCTCGAAATCACGTTGTTTCTCAAGAAGGCTTGCTCTGATCTCGTCGAGTTTGGTAGTGAGTTCCCTGATCTCTTTTTCAAGTTTCTCCAGGTTCTTGGCCCGCCCTATTTTTTTACCCTCGAACAATCCAACGGAACCGCCGGAAATGCTGAAACGTCTTCTGGTAAGCTTCCCGCTTTTCGTGATGAAAGTATTTTCATCCGTGGAAGGAATATTCTTTACATCGCCCTCGTAGATATAAACCCGGTCCAGGATATAGGACATGAGTTTCTTATACTTGGGATCGAATTCGATGATCTGTGTGGCCGGGAATGCATTCGAGTAAATGCGGGTCGACGACGACTCGAATTTTTCAAAAGCGTCCAGGATAAAGAAATGGGCTTTGCCTTTGGAGGCGTCGCTGAGAATATTAATGGCCTCATACGCCTCCGATTCGTGCTCAACAATGTAATAGTTGAGGTATGGCTCAAGGTAATTTTCGATGGCCACTCTGTACTCTTCCGAGGTCGTGAGAATATCGGAAAGAAGCGGCGCATTCTTCGCGATCTTCTTTTTGAGGAACTTGATCGCTTCGGGAAATCCTTCGAGGTTCTCGACGAGCGATTTGGTCAGGTTGAACTCATTCTGTCTCGCATCGAGTTTCCGGTTCGTCACATTCATCTCTTCGCGGATCATCTCGATGGTTTTTTCCAGGGAGGCGGTGCGTTCGTGAACATGCTCTTCTTCCTTCTTCAGCGTATCCAGTGCTTCAGTCTTTCCTTTGATCTCGTCCTGAAGCACTACCAGCTTCTTTTCGAATTCCTGCAAGCTTGCGCTTTGCTGGGAAGTGTCGGTGGCAGTGCGCTCGAGTTCCTGTTTAAAGGATGATACCTGGATCTCGCGGATCTCCACATCCTTGTTCACCTTGAAGGTTTCTTCCTGGCGCTCGCGCAGTACCTGACGGATCGAGTCGGATTGCGCCTGCAGCGAAGTTGTTTTGCGTTTCTGTTCTTCGTATTCAGCCTTCAGATGTTCAAGCTTCTGATTGATCTCCTGAAGGATCTGTTCGGCATTTTCTTTTTCATTTTCAAGGCTCTGAATGCTGAACCGCGCGCGTTCATTGCTTTTCTTATCCTGTTCGATCTGCTCGCGAAGACCATTGGCACGGTCGTTCAGGTATTTCAGCCTTTCGTTCTTGATCTGTTTTTCACTTTCGTAATGGCGGATCCTGGAAACAAACTCGTTGATCGCTTTCTGTCTTGAGGACAGTGTTTTTTCTTTCAGGATCAACTCGGATTTCGCTTTCTCGATGGCAGCTTCTTTTTCTGCGATGTCAGAAGCCATGGCGATCTTCCGGTCGTTCTCAGAAGCGATCTCACCGGTAATGGTGTTGAATTTTTCCTTCTGCTTGTTAACGATCACCTTGGCCAGGTGAATGCTTTTTTGCTTGTATTCTTCCTTGATCCGGTAATAGTTTTCAGTCTGACGGGCCTGTTTCTCCAGGCTTTTCATATTTTTTTCAATTTCGAAAAGAAGATCTTCGACGCGCTCGAGGTCGGCATCGGTGTCTTCGAGTTTTTTCAAAGTTTCTTTTTTTCGCTTCTTGAACTTGGAGATCCCTGCCGCTTCCTCGAAGAGCGTTCTCCTGCTGTGATCTTTGTCGTTGAGCAGGTCATCCACCATACCCAATTCGATGATCGCATAGCTATTGGAGGCAACACCTGTATCCATGAACAGGTTCGTGATGTCCTTGAGCCGGCACGTTACTCCGTTCAGCAGATATTCACTTTCACCAGACCTGTACAGTCTGCGGGTAATGGTGATCTGTGAATATTCTGTAGGGAGAATGTTCTTCGTGTTGTTAATGGTCAGGGACACCTCTGCCATCTGCTGCGGGGCGCGCTGGCTCGTACCGTTAAAAATGACATTCTCCATTTTTTCGGAACGCAGCGCACTCGTCTTCTGCTCACCTAACACCCAGCGGATAGAGTCAACTACATTAGACTTTCCGCATCCGTTTGGACCAACAATTCCGGTAATTCCTTCGTCAAAATTAATAACGATCTTGTCGGCAAAACTCTTGAAGCCTTTAATCTCCAGTTTCGCTAATTGCATGCTATAGTGGTTGTAGTGGTTGAAAATCCTCCCGTATGAAGACGGTCAGCGGGATGTGTGTAGTGGTTCCTGCCCGGCCTCCGTACTGAAAGGTAGATGGCAAAGATAAGTCCCTTAAATCCGCAATTCAAAATAAATAAATGATGAACCTGGATTCCATTCCGAAACCGATAGAAATCAATGCAATAGGGATTTTGAAATATTTTATTAATTTTGTTTAATGGATGTTCAGTTCTGGATTTATATTATTATAGGAGTCATATATTTTTTGAGCAGAGTGCTCAAAAAACCGGAACAGGAAGCAGGAGCGCCGCCGGAAGCCGCGCGGCCGGAAAGACGCCCGATTCATACGGAACAGCCCGCCGCAGAAAGGCCAAAGCAACTCACCTTCGAGGAGTTGTTGCGGGAGATCACGGAAGCGAAACAGGTGCAGCGGAGGGAACCCGAACCGGAACCGGAACCTGAATTTGAAAGTTATGAAACCGAGTTCAAGGAAGAGGCGCGCAGCCTTGAGCAGATTCCCTACGATGATGCCGAGAACGCCAGGGTGTTCAAAGTGTACCAGGATGCTAAAAACCAGGTCTTTGAACGCAAGTCGCTGGAGGAGACGCTGCGGTTACAGGACACCGTGATCGATTTTCAAAAGTTCAACGCATTTGAAAAGCAAAGGCAAAATAAATTGTTGGATGACTATGTACGTCTGATCCGGAATCCGCAGACCTTAAGACAGGCAGTGGTGATGAGCGAGATCCTGAAAAGAAAGTTTTAATACGCTAAAACTTTGATTTTTTAAACTAAATATTACCCGCATAGGGTAAATGATTTTTTTTGTAAGCAGTACCGAAGCGTAATCCAGACCTTTAATTATCGATTTTTGGGTTACTATACCTTTTGTAGGGTTATTTAAACGGTATACTGATTTTTGTTTGCTTTGATATAGATTTACCTCTACCTGTATGAAAATAAGGTGTAGTCCCTACAACCCACTGCTGTGTTTTGTCTTTTTAGGGATGTCTGTTTTCTTTAGTCAGCACGCCGCCCTTGCGCAATGCAGTGGCGATTTCTCCTTCCATTCCGTTTCAGCTGAAAAAAATTCCAACTCCGGCCAAATCGAAGTCTCCCTGAAAAGCCCGGCCAACGGCGCTTATACATTCAAAGTCTTCGAAATGGCAGGAACCCTTACACTGGTTCAGACCAGGAAAGCCACCGCTCCGGGGAAAGTAATATTCGAAAATCTTAAACCTGCCACCTACTTCATAAAGATCGAGTGGGGCGAATCCTGCTCCAAAACGATCGGTGGTTTTGATGGAATTGTCATAACTGAGAAAGACCAGGGAAGATGAAGCACTTACTGACCAAGATCCTTTTCCTTTCCATCTTTCTGGTTTCCGCGGCCATAACGGTGAAGGCTGTGTGTCCAACCGCGGGGGCTACTGTCGTAGAAGTCTGTAATGACGCCGGCGGAAATGGTACCATCAGGGCTTACTTCTACGATGGCGACCCCGCAGTTTCTTTTTTTCTCTTCAGTATTACAACGGGTTCCTATGTTTCTGATCCGCTGGGGCCTGTTACGGTCAGCACCACCCTTCCTTTGCCCACAGGCGCCGTCGCGGCGGTGGAGTTCGGGGGGATCCCCAACGGCGATTATATCGTCCGGGTCAATTGCGCCGGGGGTGGTTTTGTAAACATCGGAGGCCTGGGCATTAATGTTACTTCCGGAAATGCCTTGAATGCTGCGGTTACGATAGGTCCGGATTGTGATCCTGCAACCGGTGGAATGAATGCTACCGGTTCCATATTATTGAATATAACCGGTGGTGTAGCGCCGTACGATATCGCATGGCCGGCCGCCATTACACCCATCGCAGACAGAAACAACGAGGACGGCGTCGCCGAATCGTTCACCAGTCTTGACGGTGGGGCCTATACGGTCCAAATCACCGATTCAAAAAACTGCGTGCTTTCGGTCAATATTGCTGTACCGATTGCTACCGTGCCGAATGCGGGAGCCGATCAAACTGTTTGCGGTGATGCTGCAAACCTCAACGCAAATGCACCTGGCCCCGGTGAAGTGGGAACATGGACAGGTCCGGGGGGCGTCACATTTTCACCGAATGCGAATACACCCAATGCAGTGGCGGGAAATCTGACGACAGGAGTCAATACATTTACATGGACCATCAACGATAGTGGCGGGATCTGCGCAGGCAATGCCGATCAGGTCAATGTCACCAGCAATGCACCAGCGACCGCTGACGCAGGCCCGGACCAGACCACATGCGGACCCAGCGTCGTAGTTCTGAACGCGACCATAGGAGGGACGGCAACTACCGTAATTTGGAGTGGTGGTGCAGGTACGTTCACACCGAACAATACCACTGAAGATGTCGCTTACACCCCGACAGCGGCAGAAGCCGCTTCCGGATCGGTAACACTGACCTTAACCACAAATGATCCGGATGGCGCGGGCCCCTGTCTTCCGGCAACAGACAACGTATTGATCACGATCAATCCGCCGGCGGTCGCGAACGCAGGCCCTGACCAGATCATCTGTGCCAATCAAACGGTAACACTCAGCGGTTCTTTCAGTGGGGCCGTATCCGGTACGTGGAGCGGGGGCGCTGGCACGTTTGCACCCAATAACATAACAATGAATGCAGTGTATACACCTTCGGCAGCAGAAATGGCCGCGGGCACCGTAACGCTGACATTAACGACGAACGATCCGGATGCGGCAGGACCCTGCGTGGCGGCGACCGATAACGTGTCGATTACAATAAACGCGCTGGCTACTGTAGACGCAGGCGCGGATCAGACGATATGCGCAGGTAGTACGGTGACGCTGAGCGCAGCAACCGGAGGGTCCGCTGTGAGCGGAACATGGAGTGGCGGCGCGGGAACTTTCACGCCCAACAATACCGCGTTGAACGCTGTCTACACGCCTGCGGCAGGAGAAGTCACTGCAGGGTCGGTGACGTTGACCCTGACTACCTCCGGTCCATGCGCTGCGGTGTCGGATGATGTGGTCATCACCATCAACGCTCAGCCTACTGTCAGCGCAGGCGCGGATCAGACGATCTGTGGTAACAGTACTGTGACCTTGAATGGCACAAGAGGCGGTTCCGCCGCTTCCGCAAGCTGGAGCGGAGGAACCGGAACTTTTGCGCCTGACGCCAATACACTGAACGCCGTGTATACTCCCTCGGCCGCAGAAATTATTGCAGGAACGGTTACGTTGACCCTGACGACTAACGATCCCGATGCAGCCGGACCTTGCGTCGCCGTTTCCGATGATGTCGTTATTACGATCAACCCGGTGCCCACGGTCGATGCAGGCAGCGATCAGACCATTTGCGGCAATGGAACAGTGACCTTGAATGGCGCAAGAGGCGGTTCCGCCTCTTCCGCAAGCTGGAGCGGAGGAACCGGAACGTATGCACCTGATGCCAATACACTGAATGCCGTCTACACACCTTCGGTCGCTGAAATTACGGCAGGAACAGTTACGTT
>JBARAD010000302.1:0-15821 GCA_049791675.1 Chryseosolibacter sp. | reverse complement strand
CCTGTACCTTCCTGAAAAAGTTTCCGGAAAGATCCCTGCTGTCGTCGTAGTGCACGCTCATCATGCTCCCAAGGTGCAGGTAGAACTTCAGGATCTCGGCATGACATTGGCGCGTTCCGGAACTGCCGTCCTTATCATGGATCAGATCAACGGAGGAGAGCGCTCTCAAACTCAGCCATGGGCTCGTGAAAGCTACCACGGGCGGTATACCACCGGCAATCAGCTTTATCTCGCAGGAGAAAGTCTCATCAAATGGATGGCGTGGGACATCATGCGTGGTGTAGATGTTCTTCTCGAGAGGTCCTACATTGACCCGGAACGGATTGTTTTGTTGGGAGGCGTTGCGGGCGGCGGCGATCCTGCTGCGCTCACAGGGAACCTCGATCATCGCATCGCCGCTGTTATTCCATTTTGCTTTGGGGAAGCCAGTCCGGAAGCGCACTACCTTCAGGGTCCGCGTAAGTACGATAACGATACTGCCGATCCGGGATGGGCCCACTGGGAGACTACACGCAATCTGCCCCACAGTGTAAGCAAACAATTCTTCCCATGGTTTCTCTGCGCGGCGGGAGCGCCCCGCCCATTCATTTTTTCATTCGAACTCGCCTGGCCCGGAACGGTAGAGGAAGAGCCAGTGTGGGCTCGTTACAAAAAGGTTTACGACTTGTATGGCGCACGGAATCATCTGGCCGAAGTAGATGGTCTCGGACCATTTCCCGGACCGGGAGAGACGAACCAGATCAGCACCTACCTCCGGCAGCGCATCGACACGATTCTGAACCGATGGTTTCAGCTCCCGCTGCCGAAAAGTGAATATCATAAAATGCTGGCAGAGTCAGACCTCCTGTGTCTGACCCCGGCCGCTGCCCTTGAATTCAAGCCCGAGCCGGTTTCAAATCTTGCAATGCAACTTGCATTAAAACGCCTTGCTGATTCGCGGGCAAGACGTGCAGGTTTAGTTGCAGCGGAACGTAAGCGAATCCTGCGGAATGATCTTGAGAAAAAACTCGGCGACATCGTTCCAGTGACAGACCCTTCTGTGCGTGCACTCTGGTCTAGACAATATTCAGGTTTTACGATGGAGGCATCATCCATCGAGACCGAAGAAGGTATCACGCTCCCAGTCTTTCTCTTGATTCCTAAGAATAGTTTGAAGCGCCGGGCTGCAGTCATCGCCGTGGCGGAAGGAGGAAAGGAGGGTTTTCTTACTGAACGTGCGGATGAACTGTCGTCTCTTCTCGCGAAGGGAATTACGGTTTGTCTACCGGATTTGCGTGGAATGGGGGAACTAAACGACCTAAACAGTCGGGGGCCGAGAGGGATGGACCTCGCGGCCAACGTCCTAATGACGGGCAGCACCATGACCGGGGCACGTTTAAAGGACACAAGAACGGTTCTTCAGTGGCTTTCGAATCGTTCTGATATCGACACCACGAAGATCGGTGTGTGGGGAGATTCGTTTGCTGAACCAAATGCTCCCGACTTCAATCTTGATCAAAGTCCCGGGCAAAAGGCGGGTCCTGTTGCGCAACGCCATGCCGAGCCACTTGGACCGTTTCTTGCCCTTCTGACAGCGCTCTACGAAGATCATGTTTCTGTAGTGGCTGCAAGTGGTGGGCTTATCTCGTTTATGTCCGTTCTGGAGGATCGGTTCTCGCATGTACCTCAGGATGTTATTGTGCCGGGTATGCTTACCGTAACTGACCTTGGAGAGATCGCATCACTAATAGCACCGCGACCCCTTCTGCTCCGGAAAATGGTGGACGGCCGTAACAAGCTTGTGCCCGTTGAGAGAATGGAAAAGGAATACGGACGCAAGAAATCCAATCTGATACTTCGGGAAAACGCCGGCGATGAAGCGTCGCTGGCGACCTGGCTTTTAAAAAATCTGAAGTGAGGAATTTTGGCGACATCGAAACGTCACAGGTGGAGGCCATGAAGGAGCATGTTCATCAACTTACCCGCCCCTCAGTTCTTCGCCTATTACATGGCGCTGAATTCCGTTCCTATAAAAATCATGGGGAAACAATGAACCGGTTCTTATATTCATCCGCAGGAACTATGAAACACACTACTAAACTTTCAACTTAACAATAGGAAATGAGACGAGAAAGAATTTTCATCGGGTGTATCATAGCCGTGGGGTTGTTCGCGACGTTCTCGTGTCAACAGGCGGCACCTTCGACAGATAATACCCCGCTATTCAAGATTTCCGCTAAGGATCTTGATGGACTTGACGAGAGCCAATGGTCTGATGTAAAAGAGGTTGATGGTAAAGAAACGCGGTCCATCCTTCAAAACGATGCCGTTTTTACAATACCAGCATGGTGGGGAAATAGTGCTCGACCAAAACAAGGGGAAATATTCGTATTAGAGATCGATTACAAAGATGTTATTTCTGATCTCTTTATCGTGTCCTCTTTTGGAAACTGCCAGAATAGCATTAAGTACACCGGCACACAGCCTAATCTTGTTGGCAAAGCAAACGGTTTGAGTGAACTTCATCGTATTGCAGGAGAGAACACCGCGGAATGGAGAACAGCGTCTGTGCCTGTTTCCTGGGATTACCTTTATGCGGGAGAAGGCAACCCGCGGGGCGTTGGAAAACAGGAATTCAGTATCATGATGATGGACAGCGGTAAAGAACTGCCTGTCTCCGAGATCCGGATAAGAAAGGCACATACCGGGGACGAGGAAAAGTATAACGCCGAAACGCGCGCGTGGATCAAGAGAAATCAGCAAAAATATTCAGTACAGAATAGCCATACCGTAGCAACACTGCCGGACGCATGGAAAACAAAAAAATGCGTGCCTTTCTTCCGCAGTTATTTAACCCCGATCCTGCCAGGAGATTCGCCTGTCGAACAGGAGATAGCGTCAATTATGAAAGTAAGAATGGCGCAGAATGAAATTGAGTGCAAGCAACTCGGTGTTTACGCCAACGGAAGAGATCTTCAAGGTGTGTCCATTGATGTTACCGAATTAAGGAATGATAAAGGAGAAGTACTGGATTCAAAGACGAAACTGTTTACAGTAGAATATGCCTTGATTAAAGCGGGAAAAGAGGGTTACAAAATGGACGCACAAAGAATATGGCCTCTTTTTGAAGCACCTGTCAAGGCCGGAAATTCCCAGGCGTTCTGGCTGACTTTTGAAACGCAGGGAACTAATCCTGGATTGTACAAAGGAGAGATCAGTATTTTGGTAGAAGGCGAGGAGGAGATGAAAGTGCCGTTGGAAGTTGAAGTGATGCCGATCAGATTGCTGACGATGGACGAAGCAGGTTTGTCGATGGGTGGTTGCGTAACCGGTTTCATTCCCTTTCATAACATTGACTACGCCATGAAACAGAATGTGAATGCAACCAATTTATGGTTTGCCTCAGTACGGCCGGCCATGGAAAATGTGAATGGAAAATTAGTATTGGATTTCACGCTCATCGACGAATGGATGAAAGAAGCAAAACGGCACGGACTAAAGAACATCGTCTATTTCCTGGGCGGCAACCCGTACGGATTTCCAAGAACGATGGGTCTCGAAAGCGAACTTTTTGTGCTGAAGCAAAAGGAAGGAACAAGGCAGGAACGGATCGAGAAGTTTCTGAAACTGGCAGCGGATGAATCGAACAGAGGCCAGGTTATGAAAGATATAAGGGACGACTATCACCAATGGGTCAAAGAGGTTTCTGAACATGCTCTTAAGAACGATTGGCCGGAGTTAATTTTTACACCTTTTGACGAGCCAGCAAAACACAGACAAAAGCCCTATAGAAAGGAAGGGCATCTGGATGATGATCTCGTGATTGGTACCGGGCCGTGGATCAAAGGTCATTTTGAGGACGCTTGTAATATCATACGTAAGGCGGCGCCTGCTTCGAGAATCTATGGTTCTATCCATCACGCTTCGGGCATTGAGTTTTTACCGGGCATAAATGTTTTTTGCACGAACGCCATACATCAGGACCCCGCCCTCGGTGACAAGGTGCGCGCGGGCGGCGAAGACAAACAATTCTGGCAATACACAGGTGTTGGTGCAGGCAGCGACCCGGCCCGCATGAGGTATTCGTACGGATTTTATTTTGGCGCGTTCAATTCAAGAGGTTCCCTCTTATGGGCTTACAACTGGGGAAACCGGTTTGACACAACGGAAGGGAATAACTGGATGATCTGCTGGGATACGCCTTTCAGCACGATTCCTACGCTTTCGTACGAAGGACTCAGAGAAGCATGGGATGACAGACGCTACATCGAAACCCTGAGACACCATGCGTCGTCAAAAGGTGTAGACCAGGAGGTTAAGTCATATTTGGATGAAATTTTCCATGAGGCTGTCCATTCGAAAGCCGAAGGAGGGGAAGACACTGTCAATGATTTCTGGAACCAGACAAACGCTCTTGAAAAATTGGATGAATGGAGATATTCAATAGCAGATAAAATTATAGAGATATCTGAATAAAGACGGTTGACGATATGAGAGCATTCTCCCATCCCGACGAGTCACTTTAACGCTTAGAAAAATATTAAAAGTCATTACAAAATGAAAAATAAAAGACGAGAGTTCTTAAAATTTACCGGCTTGGCCGGTGCAGGAGTACTGACGGGATTTACGGCTCAATCGCGTCCAGCCGAGAAACAGCACATGCGTGCTCAACATTTCAATATGTCAGGTTATGCGGCGCCGAAGCTAGAGACTGTTAAAATAGGTTTCATCGGACTGGGAAACAGAGGCCCTGCGCATCTTTCACAAGTAAGCAAACTGGATGGTGTCGATATAAAGGCATTGTGTGATATACGGCCTGAAAAACTAGATGCCGCTAAGAAAAGGATAGCGGATTCTGGTTTCAAACCAGATGTCTACACGGGCAAAGAAGATTGGAAACGGGTATGCGAAAGAAAAGACATTGATCTGATATTCATCGCTACTCCCTGGGAGTTGCATACACCAATGGCGCTTTATGCGATGAACCATGACAAGCATGTATGCGTGGAGGTGCCTGCCGCCAAAACGTTGGAGGAGTGCTGGAGCCTGGTGGAAACATCAGAGAAAACAAGGAAACATTGTATGATGATGGAAAATGCATGTTATGGTTTTTTCGAACTGTTCATGCTGAACATGGCCCGTCAGGGATTTTTCGGCGAGATCATTCACGGAGAAGGTGCTTATATTCATCATCTTCTATATGGTAATTTTTCCAAAGACAAATATTTTGATCAATGGAGGTTGAAAGAAAACATCGACAGGAATGGCAATTTATATCCCACACATGGAATAGGTCCTGTAAGCCAGGCAATGGATATCAACAGGGGCGATAAAATGGATTTTCTTGTATCGGTTTCCGGCAAAGATTTCATGATGTCGGATATGGCTAAAAAACTCGCTGAGGCTGATCCTTTCTACCAGAAGTATGAGAAGAAGTCTTTCCGGGGCAACATGAATACTACGACGATCCGAACGGCAAAGGGCCGGACTATTATGCTCCAACATGATGTTACTTCACCTCGCCCCAAATCTGATGGCTATATGATCAGTGGCACCAAGGCGACTGCGATACAGTTTCCCAGTCCGATGATCTCAATCGCACGCGAGGCGACACCTGAAACCTGGCGGGGATCTGACCGGCAAGAGTGGGTTTCCTCGAATGACTTTAAGGCATTGGAGGAAAAGTACACACCTAATATTGTGAAAAAACTCGGCACTATCGCCAAGGAAATTGGCTACCATGGTGGAGGCGATTTCTTAATGGACTGGCGCACGATCGACTGTCTGCGGAACGGATTGCCCTTAGATCAGGATGTTTATGACGCAGCGCTGTGGAGTGCCATCGGCCCTTTAAGTGAGGCGTCTGTGCGCAATGAATCCTCTTCCATTAAGATCCCTGACTTTACTGGCGGGTCCTGGAAGAACAACAAACCCGTCGATATTATGCTTGAACACGGCGGAAATACAAAAGTGAGACTGTGATCGTTTGCTTGCCCTGGTTTTGCACCCAGCCAATCCAGGGAGGAAGCAAAAAGGCGCGGAAGCTATAACACGTGCATGCGACCCACCATGTCAGGTTACGTGCGGTTATTGGGCTGATCGGTCGCTAGTAATAAAAATGCTGGACATGTTTCTTGATACCAATAAGAAAGTAAAGAAATTTAATTATGAAGCAACACGTTAGCCGCAGACAGTTCTTAAGAAATTCTGCTTTGGGTGTCGGAGGCATTTTGATGATTGACCCTGGTGTAAGTAAAGTTTCAGCACAGTCGACCGGTTTAGAGGGCCTTAACACGCTAAAACTGGTACCGAACAATTGGAGCCGTTTACATCAGGACGATCAGGGTGCGCGTCGATTCAGCTCTTTTCGATACGTTCCGGATATCGATCGTTTCTTGTTGTGGGGATTTCATGGATTCTATACAGAGTTTTATGGTAGTCCGGAGGAGCCGTGGTCGGGCAACCAGGAATACGATGTGGTGGCTTTCGATGCAGGAAAACACCGGTGGGAAAATCACCTTCCGGAAAGCAAGTCGGAAGAGTGGAGTAAAAAGTTGCCACCGATGCACATGGTCAATTATTATCAGGGGATAACTCCCGGGTATTATCGTCCTCAACTGAAAGAGCGCGCAGGGGTGCTCCGTCCTGACCTGAATATTGTGGGGGATCAGGTCGCTTATGACAGTAAACGAAAGCGAATGGTTTATTTTACCGGGGGCAGGACATTCGCTTACAGCGTTCGTGAGCGCAAATGGTCTGCTATTGATGGTGATAAAAATCCGCCCCCGGTATCATTTGGCTCCTTGTGTTATGATCTGCTTGGCGACCGGATCCTTCTCTTTGGTGGCGGTCATGTTGCCGAACGGAGACCGAATGGAGAAGTCGTGGGCTACACAGGTACATGGTCCTATGACTGTCAAAGCGGTCAATGGTCGCCGCTAGAAACAAATGGTGATCCACCACCCCGGATGTGTGCGCGCTTGGTGTATGACACTCACAACAAAGCAATGGTTATTTTTGGTGGTGACGGTCAGAGCCATTGGCTGGGGGATACCTGGATTCTTGACTTATCAAAAAACGCGTGGCGAAAGAGTAAAAGTCAGCAAGCACCTGAAGCACGCGCAGGACATTTCACCGTTTATGATCCGACAAGCGGTAGGGTTATCGTTGGGGGTGGTTACAACCATACGGAACTTCAGGACATGTGGGGTTACGACGTTAGGTCCGATTCCTGGAAGAAGCTTCGCGGCGAGGTGCCCGTCGGATGGTATGTGACCGCTGACATCAACCCCGAAAAAGGAATTATCGTCCTTACTACGTCGAGTAAAATGGAGGGAGACACGCACGGATGCAACGAAATCTATCCGGTCCGGACAACGTGGGCATATCTCATAGAGAAAAACGGTCTCGTAGATGAATCCGTAAAAGCCGGCAAGGAAAGTGAACTTCTTAAACGACCTGTGCCAACTTCAGGCGTTACCCCGGATGCGAGCCGTCATCGTCAGCAAATGGAGCGCATTCATGGAATGCCGGATAACGAGTGGGTGCTGTTTGATAATCCGGGGCGTGTCGCACCGGTGCGCACGTGGGGTTCCACCGCCTTTGACACTGACAAGAGCAGAATCATTTACTGGGGCGGCGGACACTGCGGCTATGGAGGCAATGACTATGACTTCTATGATGTTAAACAGAACACGTGGATGCCCGGGTCGTTAAAACCCATGTATCCGGAGCGCGCGTGGGATTTGGGGATCAACCCGGGCGGAGTCACTTTCGACGGCGGGCCGTGGATGCGTCATGGAAGGAAAGTCTATGCATATGATCCGATAAGCAAAAAGGTGATCAACACCAAGAAAATTTATCTGACAGCAGGCTATGTACCTGAGGTGCTTAAAAAATTAGATGTTCAAGTGCCGAAATTTGGGGAGAAGGAAAATATTTCCGGGTATTACACGGCGTGGGTAACGTGGATATATCATGAAGATTCCCAGAAATGGGAAATTCTCTGCAAGGGCTACCCTGGACTTGATCTCCTGGTGCAAACACCTCATGGGGTAATGGGTGTGGATCATCATTGGGACTTACTGAACACGCCAAACCGTCCGGATATAGTGGAATGGGAAGGCGAGTCGTTAGTTGAAAATGCTGTTTATCTCCTCAATGTGGCAGAGAGAAACTGGACAAAACTTACGCACCGGGGACCATGGCCACAGAACCTTTACGAGAAGACTGCATTGGTATACGATTCGCGACGAAATCAACTTATTCTTCATGGCGCCGGAACCGAACAGGATGAACTGTGGCGCTTTCCCCTGGATAAGAAGCAGTGGGAGAAGATCACCCCGCAATTCGCTTCCGGCACAGGTGGTCGTCCGCCCGTTTGTCAGCGTGAGGCCGTCTATTTGCCCGAAGACGACGTGTTCCTTACAACCGGAACCCCTGTGGGTGATAATTCAGGGCCTTCATTGTGGGCCTTTCGCGTGCAGGAGAATCGGTGGTACCGCACGGAGATTCAGCCCCCAAAGGGTTTGACCATGCGACACCTGGTAACACCAACGCGCGGTTGGAACTATGATCCGATTCACGATCGAATATTCATGGTACTAGGACAGGGCGGAGACCAGAGCGGTTCGGCAGTGTACGGTCTCAAGTACAAATTCAGACCATAACATCAGTTCACCGTGTGAATAGATAATACGCGCCAGGGTTTAAGAATTATTGGGATTTTTGTTTGGAGGAAAAGTAGTTATTACATCTTTCACGAAAGATCTTTCCAAGGGGGCAAATTAGATTTTAAAACTTAAAGTTTCTGTAAATGGAGATTAACGTTGCGACTGATCATGTTGAATTGGGAGAGGCTGCCGGCCTCGCTGCCTCACGCTTAATCCGAAAGGCTATCGATGACAAAGGAAGTGCAAACATTATCATGGCTACCGGTACGAGTCAGTTTGAAACTATCACCCATGTGATAAATGATACTGAAATTGACTGGTCAAAAGTAGTCATGTTTCATTTGGACGAATACATCGGTCTGCCGATTACACATCCGGCAAGTTTCAGAAAATATTTGAAGGAAAGATTTATATCGAAAGTAGCTCCATTGAAAGCCGTTCATTTGATAAACGGCGAGATCAACCCCGAAGCGGAATGTGAAAGACTCGGGGATTTAATACGGCAGCATCCCATTGATGTTGCGCTGGTAGGTATTGGAGAAAACGGACACCTTGCTTTTAATGACCCGCCTGCAAATTTTCAGACTGAGGAACCTTATATCGTGGTTGATCTTGATCTCGCCTGCAGAAAACAACAGTATGGCGAGGGATGGTTCAAATCTATTGACAGCGTTCCGGCCCAGGCCATTAGTATGTCTGTGATACAGATCCTGAAATCGAAACAAATCATTTGCTCGGTACCTGACGCAAGAAAAGCCGTGGCTGTAAAAAATTGCCTCGAAGAACCGGTAAGCAATCTCTTCCCGGCCAGCATTTTGCGGACTCACGAAGGCTGCAGCCTTTTTCTCGATAAGTTTTCCGCCAGGGATCTGCGCGCTAACCGAACGAAACAGCAACACGTTAATGGGTTTTCCAAATAGCGTGCCCTTGGAAAGAGCATGGTATTTGTTGCAAATCCTGTGAATATAACGGATCCAGTTCCGAATCGGAAGATGAAATTGCTGTGACTTTTAGTGAACTGCAGCCAACGAAGAAGGGCCGCTACTGTTCATTGTTTAACTTAAAAATACTTTTATAATGGATACGATAACTACGAAATACCCAGCGGTCAGGAATTTTGTCAATGGAAATTTTATTGAAGCGGATTCGCCGGATTTTATTGATGTTATTTCACCTGTTGACGGATCATTACTGTCGACAGTGCCCCTGGCGTCCAAAGATACCTTGAACAAAGCTGTAGCCGCGGCTAAAGCTGCATTTCCCAGGTGGTCAGCTACGCCGGTTAAAGAAAGAGCGCAGATATTTTACAGATACAGGGAGCTTTTACTAAGATATAGCCATGAGCTATCCCTGTTAATAAGCGAAGAGAACGGTAAGACCTATACCGAGTCAAAAGCAGAGATTGACAAAGTCATCGAGCTTACTGAGTTCGCCTGTTCGATGCCTCAGATGGCATCTGGAGAGAGTCTTGAAGTGAGTAAAGGGGTCGAATGCAGGTCAGAACATGTACCATTAGGTGTTGTGGCAAGTATTGTTCCTTTTAATTTTCCAAGCATGGTACCTCACTGGTCGATACCCAATGCCCTCATCTTAGGGAACACAATGGTTATAAAGCCATCTGAGCGGGTACCGCTTAGTCTGTCCCGGGTAGCCGAGTTACTCAAAACCGCCGGACTTCCTGACGGAGTTTTTAATATTGTCAACGGTACAAAAGAAATTGTTGAAGCCATTTGCGATCATCCGGATATTGAGGCGATATCGTTTATCGGATCTACGAAAATTGCAAAACTGGTTTATGCGCGTGGTACCTCCAACTTCAAACGTGTCCTGGCACTTGGCGGCGCAAAGAATCATCTGATCGTGTTGCCAGATGCACATCCGGAAATGACTGCATCCAATATAGTTGCCTCTGTCACCGGTTGCGCCGGGCAAAGGTGTATGGCTGCCTCGGTAATGCTCGCAGTCGGGGAGGTGGATCATATTGTGGAGCGAATAGTTTCTGAATCGAAGAAAGGAGTGTGCGGAAATAATCTTGGTGCAGTGATCAGCAAAGATGCAAAGAACAGAATTGAGCGTTATATCACGGAGGCGGAGGCACAAGGTGCGAAGATATTGGTGGATGGACGAAACGTTGTGGTGAAAGGAAAAGAAGGAGGATTCTATGTTGGTCCAACAATCATAGACTACGTCAAGCCTGAGATGGCCGTTGCGCGGGAAGAAATATTCGGACCGGTCTTATCTATCGTCCGGGTATCGAATGCTGGCGAAGCGATCGCCATTGAAAGGGCCAATCTCTATGGAAATGCTGTAGGCATCTTTACGCAAAGTGGATCCGCGGCGAAGTATCTGGCGGATGAGGCGAGCGCTGGAATGGTAGGGATCAACATTGGCGTTCCGGTTCCAAGAGAACCATTCTCTTTCGGTGGATGGAATGAGTCGAAGTTTGGTGCCCTTGATATAACGGGAAAGAGCTCTATTGAATTTTGGACAAAACTGAAGAAGATCACAACCAAGTGGAATCCGGAGGCCGGTGTAAACTGGATGAGCTAATACGTAGTTCTTGAAAATTCAACTATTCAAAAATGTACTTATGAAAAATAAACATATAGCATCTGTAGAATTGGACGAAAGGGAAGAGGTTTTACAAAATAATCTGGATCATACGCTTTTCTCATGGTCCAAACAAAAGGGAATTGATCCTATTGTGGTGGAGCGTGCTGAAGGTGTATACTTGTATGACTATAACGGAAAGCGTTATCTCGACTTTTCCTCGGGTCTGATGCACGTAAACATTGGTCATGGAAACCAGAGAGTGACAGATGCTGTAGTGGCCCAAATGCGAAAAGTGAGTTCGGTGACTCCGAGCTGCGTTACCAGGGTGAGGGGGGAATTGGGAAGGAAACTGGCTGAAATTTGTCCTGGTGATCTAAACAAGGCTTTCTTTACATTATGTGGGGCGTCTTCAATCGAAAACGCCATTAAACTTGCGCGTTTATTCACCGGCCGATCTAAAATACTTACGCGCTACAGATCATTTCATGGCGCAACTTATGGAGCTATTTCCGCTGGCGGAGATCCCCGCAAGCTGCAGGTAGACGCACAGCAATCACCTAACTTCGTCCATTTTGAAATACCCTACCAGTATCGATCTCCATACGGCAGCGAGGCAAACACTTTAAAAGAATCATGTGAGCAGCTGGAACGCATCATCGCCTACGAAGGGCCTTCCAATATCGCAGCTATCTTGCTGGAAGGTGAATCCGGCTCATCAGGATGTCTTAAGCTTCCGAATGGTTACTGGAAAAAGGCGCGGGAGATCTGTGACCGGTATGGTATTCTACTTATTGCAGATGAGGTGATGAGCGGTTTTGGACGCACAGGGAAATGGTTTGGAGTCGATAATTACGATGTAGCCCCGGATATGATGGTGATGGCTAAAGGCTTGACTTCCGGTTACCTTCCTTTGGGTGCGCTCATGGTCTCTGATAAAATCGCCAGCGCGTATGATGATAAACCTTTGATGCTGGGATTGACCTATTCCGCACATGCCACCTCCTGCGCCGCAGCCCTCGAAGTAATAAAGATATATGAGGATGAGAAATTGATTGAGAATGCCGCTGAAATGGGAAGGTATATCGAAGAAAAAGTTGAATTAATGAAGCGTCATCACCCTTGCATAGGTGATTTCCGGAATACAGGACTTCTGGGGTGCCTCGAACTTGTCAGGAACCGGGAGACAAAAGAACCGTTTGCGCCTTTCAATGCCTCCGCGGCCGAGATGAGCACAATGAATAAGATTGCTGAAAAACTAAAGGAGCTTGGCTTGTATACATTTGTCCGGTGGAGTTACATCTTCATTGCACCACCGCTGTGTATTACGAAACCTGAAATTGACGAAGGTCTGAACATTATTTCCCAGGCTCTCAAAATAGCTGACCAGGAGATCTTAAAAAAATGAAGGCCGGGAAGGTGTGGTTGCGTAAGGGATGCTTACCACATTCCTGGTAATGAACAAGTAAGCCTTTTTCAAGCACTTTAAAAACGTGGGTTATCAGGTTTCCCGTTTGTGAGATGTGAAGGGTATTGGAAGGAGAGGGCTATTGGGGAACGTTAATAAAATAGCCCTTAAATTTTCGACTGTGTAAATCAACAGAATATTCTTAGGGTGAAAAGCAGAATTTTAATTGAAAATCGGTGCCAGAATTCATGGAAAGACTAGTTATTAACACACTTGTTTTGTTGGCGATAGCCCTCTCGGTTGTTTCACATACATATGCACAATCAAACACACAATATCAGGTAGAGGCTGCGGATGGCGCTTGGTGCTGGTTTTCTGACCCTCGGGCAGTCTATCACAAAGGCGCCCATGAAAAAATCTACTACAGCTATATAAATAGTCAAGGGGACGTGGTGATCAGTGCGCGTGACCTGAAAAAAAGCAGCGGGGTACAAACATTTGTCTTGCACGAAAAACTACAGATCGACGACCACAACGTGCCCTCGATCTTGTTTCTGCCTGACGGAAAGATTTTGACATTTTATACCGAACACAATGGCCGTTTCTTTATGCGTAAAAGCCTTAGGCCCGAAGACATCAGTGCCTGGGAGGAAGAAAGAACAATTTCTTTTGGTTTAGCCGACAGAATGTTCTGCTATTCTCATCCGGCTATGTTGTCTGAGGAAGACAACCGCATCTACATGTTCTTCCGCGCCGTTACACCACGAGTTTCTCACACTGGCTGGGGGCAATATTATTCGTACAGTGATGATCAAGGCACGACCTGGACGAAAGGCACGTATTTGCTGGACACCAAAGCAATAAACAATCCTCCCTATCTGAAAGTCAATTCTGACAGCAAGTCCAGAATTGACATTTTGTTTACAGATGGGCATCCCAAAATAGGCCCGGCTTCTGTTTACCATATGTACTATGAAAAGGGTAAATTTCATCGGACCAATGGAGAGGATATTGCAAGTTTAGCCGACGCGCCGTTGCAGCTTTCCAACATCAGTAAGGTATATGATGCTTCTTCAAAGAATACCAGATCCTGGATATGGGACATCGCCGTGGATAAGAAAGGAAGACCTGTGGTGGCCTACGCTCAATATCCTTCTGTAAAGGATCATATTTACCATTATGCCTATTGGGATGGCAAAAGGTGGATAGATGAGGAGTTGATCAATTCAGGAAGTTATATCACAAGCCCAGAGAAATCGGGCAAAGTATTGGAAGAACATTATTCCGGAGGTATCGTGTTGGACCATCATAACCCGAAAAATGTTTTTCTGTCACGACAAAAAGATGGCGTTTTTGAAATTGAGCAGTGGCAGTTGAAGGGCAACAAATGGAAGAGTAAGTCCATCACCGAAAGGTCAACTTCCAGTAATATCCGGCCTTATGTGGTCGCCGACTATCCGGGCGCAGACCCCATGGTAATGTGGATGAGTGGAACGTATGAACACTATGTAAGATATAAGACCGCTTTAATGATTTATAAGCCGTAGCGTCCATCATCGGTTTGTTTAGAGGACTGTTATTGAACACATTCTCCAACGCGGCAACGATTAGAGCCTTGCAATGACGAGCAGTTACACTGGCATGTTACTCGCAGGCATGCTGATGGCCGAAATGCAGATGTTTGAAAATAACAGGGCAGTGGTTGATACGCTGGCGCAGTATTGTAAGAAGCTTCGAGATGGTATAAACCCGCATAGCGGTATCGTGGTGGGGTTGGCAAAGCCCAAGAACTCGCTCTTTACTTAAACCTTTGTTAAGGTTATCACTGGATTGCTATCCGCTGTCCTCTCCGTTCCCGTGCTCAAAGGATTCTCCGTAATATGTACGATTAACCATCGGCCAGAGGCCTTAATGAGATTCTTCTTTGTCAGAGCCGATCGTTGTACGTGAAGTGTTCTGTTTTCTATAAACCGAGTTTAAAATTTGATTTAGATAATTTTAATATTTATCGTTGCACCCGCGGGAAAAGTTCCATGCGTTCAACGAAAATTTGATTTGATAATGAGTAAACTAATACCATCAATCTTAATGATCCTCATGGTTGGTGGAGTATCAGCACAGGACAAATTAACTTACACATTTGTGGCCGGATTCTCGATATCATTTTTTGATAGTCCAGGTGCACCACACAATAATCCCGAACTGGTGGAAGAGTTTTCCAAGGCTTCCAGGGCTTCACTGGAAGTTGGTATAAATGCCGATATGCATTTGTCGGACTTATGGACTTTGTCATCAGGCCTTGAATATGTGGAAAGAGGCGGCGCCTATCGAACGAAAAACCCTGGGGTAATTTATGTAAATCAGTATTCTGGGGCTAAAGAGGACGATGCTTACAACTACCTCAGGTACAGGCTTTCGTACCTGGAGCTTCCTTTAAGGTTAAAGTTTAATATGAATGGACTCATCAAACCGGAAAGTACTGGAAAGTTAAATATTTTGGCCGGACCAACTGCCATGCTGAATTTGGCTTCCACACGTCGCTACAATATATTCGAAGGAAACGTAGAGATTGAAGAAAAATGGGATGCTGATAAACTTTCTGGAGCGCAAACCCTGGTTCTCGGGTTGAATGCCGGTATAGAATGGCAACAAGGACCAGCGACGATTTATGCTAAATACCTGAGAAACTTAACGGACTTATATGACACTTCTCAGTCTGGTTATGAGAGTTTTGACACAAAAATGCATTCTATTACTTTAGGAATGGGGTTCCAATTCTAGGTTTATAGGATTGTACGAGTTTTGCATTCACTTTAATTATTTGTTGTGCGATACTTATCATACTTCTTGGTGTGTCGGTCCCTTTCTTTTTTTTTTTGACGACCCGAGATTACCAATACTGGCCACTACGATTTTAGTCGAAGAACCGGAACGTATGATCGCTTAAAATTCGGGCAGTACTTGCACGAAGGCACCACCTGGCGTTGCGCATCCGATACCTACTATATTTATGAGATCCTTAGGGCACCGCTCTCGCCGTAGCTGGCCCGACACGGGTGGATCAAAAAGCTGCGTGACCGCCTCGGGCATTTTTTCGACCAGGCCTTCTAGTCGACTTCGATCGCTAACCTCATGCACAGAAACGCGAGGAGGAAAGTTAAGGGCGTAAATATAATTGTCTCTAGCCTATTGGTTGAAAGAATGTTTCCAAT
>JBARAD010000301.1:0-3408 GCA_049791675.1 Chryseosolibacter sp. | reverse complement strand
GGCCGCAAAAGCCGTTTTTCGTTATTGATCTGAAGTATACTCTGAAAGGTTCTTGTGTCGGCATTGATGATGGGAGAGATCTGACTTATCCTTCCGTAGATGGTATCTCTCGCGATAGTATAGTTTGAGATTTGAACCATTTGCTCCAACGTGACTTCGGACAGATGCTTTTCAGGGAGCTTCACATCCATCAGCAGCTTGTCGTATTGCATTACTTTGAATAACTCCTGGCCCTGATCGATCTTGACGCCGTCAGTGTGATAGGGCATTTCGACTATAATGCCGTCAAACGGAGTTCTGACGGCCATCTTAGCCATTTGTATCTCCGCGTTTTCGTAAGCGTATTTTGCCGTCACATGTTGTATGGATGCATTCTTCAATTCTGTCTGGGTAACACCACCCTTGTCATACAATAACTGCTGTTTCCTGAGGTTATTTTCAGCCAGCTCGAGATTGAGCTTCTTGCTTTCGATTTGCAGACTGTTTTCAAACTCTTTATCCTCGACCCTGATCAGGACTTGTCCGGCCTTTACCGCGTCGCCAAGGGCAAAGGGCTTTCCTGTAGCCGGATTTCTTTGCAGTTTGTAAATGCCACTGAGGTCCGCCTTGATCAATCCTTCCTTGGAGGAATACACAGTCCCGGTTGTCTCGATGAACCGTGAGATGCTCTGTGGCTTGATACTGACAACTGACACCGGAATTTTTATCTCGGTTTTGATACTGGAATCTTCAGGACTACATGATCCGAGGACAGCCAGCATGAACAGTGTTAATATTTCATATTTAAGCTTTTTCATCTTTGATGACTTTAGTTCAATTGATTAATGATGGGGTAGGATAACAGGTTGCTGCTTCTCAAAATCGTAGAGTGAGAGAATTTTGAGGTTCAATAACTCGACCTTGTAATTGATCAAGGCATCGGCAAGTGTGCTTTTCTTCTCCGAGAGTTGGCTTTGAAAACGGTTTAGGTCAATGCTGGTAAGGTCTCCGTTTTTGTATCGCTCAAGGTTGATGTCATACGTAAGTTCTGCATTCTTGACATTTTGTTCGGCGATCAGTATCTGGTTTTCGAGATTCTGGAGGTTTCTGTAGACCTTTCTGATGTTGATCACGATTTCATTTTTCTCCACCTCCAGGTCTATTTTGTCTATTTCGAGATTGGCATTTGCGGCATCCATCCTGGCTTTGTTCTCTCCCCAGTCAAATATGGGGATGCTGAATGACAGGGCTATTCTTGGATTCACCGTTGGCACTTCATAAACATCGGGTGCCCGAACATTATCTCCAAAAACGCCTAATGACAGCGAGACGGCACCTTTGAATTCGTTCAAAGACTTTGTACGGATCAGTTCGAATTGAGAGCGCTCGATGTTGATCGACCGCTGCCGCAACTCCATCCTGTTCTCTAGGCCATAAAGTATCGCCTTGTTGAGGTCAACTTCACGTGTTACAAAATTTATATCAACTTCAACGGCAAGCGCCTCAGTCAAATCGATGCCGAGTAAAAGTTTGAAATCGTCAGCTGCATTGTCTAAGAGTACCTGATTATTTTCTACCGTTGACCTGGACGTAGCCAGGTTTAGTTCCGCCTGATAAAGTTCCTCTTTCGCCAGCAGGTCCGCATCCACCTTGTTCTGAGTGATCTCATAACTGATTTTTTGATTTTCATATTCATCCCTGGCGATTTCAAGATTGTTCTGTCTTTGATAAAAGGTATAGAACGACTGTGTTACGGATTGCTCCAGGCTTAGCA
Source organism: Chryseosolibacter sp. (assembly GCA_049791675.1). Classification (GTDB taxonomy): domain Bacteria; phylum Bacteroidota; class Bacteroidia; order Cytophagales; family Cyclobacteriaceae; genus Chryseosolibacter. The sequence goes on along the minus strand of JBARAD010000301.1, from coordinate 1,655 downwards.
GTTGGAGCGCATTGCTGATCCGGGCATTTTCCAGGTTCAACTCCAGCTCCTTTAATTGTATCTTGGTTCTGTTGTATGTAAAGACCGGTTGATCGAGCTGAAGGTACAGATTGTTGCTGTATGTTTTCGTCCTCACGTCCTGAAATTCTGAATAGTTGTCCCTGTATCCGAACCTGTTGATTAGTGAGATGGTACCATCGGTCGCCACGACCGGCTGACTGACAGAAAAATTAGCGAACGAGTTGTAATCTTCATTGGTGTTCCACCTTGAAAACAGACTGGTAAAGCTGCGGTTCCTGTTGTAATCAAATGGCGTAATGTCCAGGGCAAACCGCGATTTCAGCGCGGCACGCTGAGCATCCAGACTGCGTTGATTGCCGTACAGGTTCAGCATGGACTTCTTTATGCTTGGGCTGCTACCCTGGGCGATTTGGATAGCTTCTGTCAAAGTTAGCGTACGCTGCGCCATTGCAACCGATGAGATCACAATGCATGAGCCGATTAGAATAAGCAGGATTGCCAGTTTCTTATAGCCAGCGATGCGTTCGAGGATGGGGTTCATTTTTTGGCTGATATTCATGAATTTGTTAATGTGTTAATGTGGTTACTGCTTAACCCACTTTACTGCGTCTGCATAGACCGTCCGGAGCTCGCATTCATCGGTTAAGGAGACGCTGCCTCCGGTTTTCGCGAAATAGTATGATCCGAGGTAATTCCAGCCCGGCTCAGCATTTGTTATGTTGTACTTGATGTTATCCGTACCATCGGCATTCTTGATGATGAAATGATATGTAAACTGTCTGTTATCGCCGTCGCGTCCCATGAACTCATTCTGGTTTTTGCCTCTCATGTAAGCGTAGACGTCATAGAAGCCGTCTTCCCTCAAATCGGGAGTCCATGTCGCAATTTTTTCGCCACTCCCGGATCGTGTGAAATGTGCTGACCGGATAACACTGCCATAAAAATCAGAACCGGTCGTGGCCAGCCACTTCGAATACGAGCTTGACCAGCTGCCATAGTACTTTTGATCAGAAGCATTCCTGCTGTCGAGATAGGCCTTTAATACCGTCGGCTTGATGGGACTGAAGTGGGTAAATGCCGAATCTTCATTGTCGACGATCACCTCATACTGAGCGGATTCTCTTGCGCTTTCGATGACCCGCTCGCCCTGGAACAGGGTACCTCCTTCATGCTTTGACAACACTCCAAGCGACATGGTAATAACGGAAGGTATGTTTTTTGATATGAGCGTGTTGATGGCAATGTTGTTTGGCTTTTCGTCGAGCACGAAGCCAAGCATCTTCGTTTCTCCGCGTTTGATCACTGAGCGCTTTCCCGATTCTTCTTCCGCCATCGCATCATTGACCTTAACCGCCGCGTAGTCATCGTCGTCATTCTCGCCGACATTGAATTGAATATCTAGTACACCATCACTGTCGCCGGAGTTTCTGACGTTGACAAGAACCTGATAGCGCTTTTTATCACCATCCATGACTTCATATTTCTGTAGATCAACAACCTCGAATGCCGGCTGAGCGGTTTCGGAGTAGACCCTTCGAATGATCGGGTCGATATCCTCGCCGAATTTGCGGATGATCGCCTCCCGGAAATTTTCGTAGCTGTTAATCTGGTGCTGATGATCATCTACCCAGTCG
>JBARAD010000300.1:0-10711 GCA_049791675.1 Chryseosolibacter sp. | reverse complement strand
CGTGGAAAGGACTTTCCTGGGGCAAACTGTTTACGCTCTCCATTTAACCCTGGGTTGAAACCCAGGGCTAATCAAATTGAACCCCTTCAGGGTTTTGATAATCGGATAACATGACAGAGTAGGACTAGTTACTGGTTACTGATTTTACTGATCACTGGTTACTGGTTACTGGTTACTGCTTACTGATTAAGATTACCATCCCGCTGCGGTGTCATCTCCGCGTGGATCCGCCGCGCCTTCCAGTTTGCCATCAGGCCTGACGAGTATCGCATCCACCCGGCCGATGCCGTCAAGGTATCCCTCATCAAAACGATGTCCCATTCCGACAAGCCGGATGCTGTCGCGCCGCGCGAGCGCCCCGTTCTCAGGGAAGATCACCTCCGGCAGCCACTGGCTGTGAATTCTTTTGGCGTTGACGGCCTCCTGCATCGTCATGTCAAACTCCACGACATTCAGTATTGTCTGGAACACGGAGGTGATGATGGTAGAGCCACCCGGCGTTCCTACAACCATAAAAAGCTTTCCGCTTCGCTCAAGGATGGTGGGCGTCATGGAGCTGAGCATTCTCTTGTCAGGCTCGATCTTGTTGGCTTCACCTCCGATGACGCCGTACATGTTGGGCTCTCCCGGCTTGATGCTGAAGTCATCCATTTCATCGTTGAGAAAGAATCCCGATCCGGCGACGACCACCGCCGAACCATAAGAATCATTCAGCGTCGTGGTAACCGCCACCGCATTTCCTTGCGGGTCAACAATGGAAAGGTGCGTCGTTTCATGCGATTCTGCGAAGGACAGTTTTCCCTCTTTTATTTCACTGCTGGGTGTTGCATGATCCGGATCAAAAGAGAGCATTCGCCTGGCAGCGTAAGCTTTGCCGGTGAGGCCTGCGACGGGGACCGTGAAAAAGTCCGGGTCACCGAGCCAGGCCGCACGGTCAGCATAGACCCTCCGTTGCGCCTCTGTCATCAGGTGTACCGTAGGCGTTTCGTTATGCCCCCATTTCTTCAGTGGATATTTTTCGACGGCGTTTAGCAGTTGCAATAACGCGATCCCTCCGCTGGACGGTGGCGCCATGGAGATTATTTTGTATTCTTTGTAGGTACCCGTCACCGGTTCACGCCACACCGCACGATAGTCTCTAAGGTCCCGGAGCGAGATCAGACCGCTTCCCCGCTTCATTTCGGCTACGATTTTCTCCGCCGTTTCACCTTCGTAAAAACCGGCAGCGCCGTGGTCGCGGATGAGCTCGAGTGTGTGGGCCAGATCCTTCCAGACAATCGTATCACCTTCCTTCCATGCATCACGGAGGAGGAAATCAGGAAGCACAGTGTTGTATCGTCGTAGTGTATCCTGTAATTCAGTTAAACTGATTGCCTGTCGCCGGGTAAGGGGAAAACCCCTGGCGGCAAGATCGACCGCAGGCTGCACCAGGTCCTTCCAGTCCAGCGCACCGTATTGCTGATGTGCCTCATACATACCTGCCACGGAACCAGGCACTCCGCTGGACAAGTGCCCCTTCTCGCTGAGGCCTCTGATGACATTCCCATCTTCCGCCAGATACATATCCCGTAAAGAAAGCCCGGGCGCCTTTTCGCGGTAATCCAGAGTAGTAACAAAGCCGTCATTTTTCCGCAGCACCATAAAGCCTCCGCCGCCGAGATTTCCCGCGGAAGGATAGACGACAGCCAGGGCAAGCTGCGTAGCCACCGCAGCATCCACGGCATTTCCGCCCGCGCTCATGATCTCAGCACCTATGGCTGACGCGAGAGGATGTGCTGAAACGACCATGGCGGAATGGCCAACAACACCTACGGCCGGTGCTTTGGATTGTGGTGATTTACAGGCAACTGTGACTACGGCAAGTAAAAGCAGAAAAAAGCGTTTTGTCATACTTAACATTGGTAAAGTCATCATAAAATTCTTAATTCAAGTCAAAGTTATACTTCCATGAGTCTCAGGAAAGAAAAGGCGGCACGGTTAAAGGTGCAGGTGCTGGAACATACGCTCAAACTTATTGGTAAAAAAGCATTTGAGGACATCTATGTCGAGGACATTTGTGAAAAGGTTAAGATCTCTAAAGTAACTTTTTTCAAATACTTTCCCCAAAAGGAGGACGTACTCCTGTATCATTTCAGGATATGGTGCCTCGGACGCTCTGTGGAGCTCCGCCAGAAGCCAAAGGAAGGAATCCAGGGCGTTTATTTTCTGTTGGACAAGCTGGGTGACGAGTGTGAAAATCACCCCGGGCTGATGCTCAGCCTTATCGGGTACCTGGCGGATTCAAAACGACCACCGAAACCTTTCCCGGTGAAACAAGAGGAGAAAAAGCTGTTCTTTCCGGAAGCGGAGGATGTCAGTAGCCTTGACATTCTCTCGCTTGATCAGATGCTGGAGAAGTTCGTCCTGGAAGCGATCATGAAAAAAGAGATCACCAAGACAAGTTCGACCCGCGACATTACGAACTTGCTTATAACGATATTCCTCGGATCGATCGTCTCTGCTCATCTGGGTCAGCAAACACCTTTGAAATTGTATTTCCGAAGGAACCTTGATAATGTAATGAAGGGGTTAAGCTGATCTGGCTCAATTTCTCATCCGTACCATTTTCGTCCTCTTTTTGCCCTTGTCTTTCTTTTTACTGAACCACCAGTGATGGTTTTTTGGCTTTACCACCATGGTTGTCCTGCCCCCGGAGCGGTTGCTGCAGGAGGGCAGAAGGAGCACGCATACGATGAGAAAAAGCGCAATTTTCTTCATGAATCGAAAAGCGGGGATAAATGACGCAGGCTCCGGCAGTCAGGGTGCACGGTTGTCATCGTCAAGCCCTAAAAGTAATACTTTGTTTACGTAAAGGAAAACGCCGGAAGCCCGGTAAAATTTTCCCGGGGGCTGCCTTCCGGATGGGTGCTCACGCACAGATACCACAGCAGGGAATGATTATTGAATATTTCTGAACGCAGTTAATCAAAATAAAAGAGGATAGAATCTATTATGGACATGAAAAATCAAATCGGACTTGAGGCGGCGGAAACAGGAACGCTGGCTGACCTGATGAATGACCTGCTCGCGAACTACCAGGTGTTCTATATGAACGTCCGCGGCTTTCACTGGAATATCCGCGGCGACAAGTTTTTTGAATTGCACGCGAAGTTTGAGGAGTTGTATACCGACGCCCTCGTAAAGATTGACGAGATCGCAGAGCGGATACTTACCCTTGGTCATACACCGCTTCACACCTATACGGACTACCTGAAGAAGTCTGATATAAAAGAATACAAGGGGGTTTCTGACGGATCGTCCGCCGTGGGTCATGTGCTTGACGGTTATAAAATCCTGCTTGTCAAGGAGCGGGAGATTTTAAAGCGCTCGGCTGACGCTGATGACGAGGGCACCAATGCCCTGATGAGCGACTACGTGCGCGAACAGGAAAAATCTGTCTGGATGTATTCATCCTTCCTGGCAAGGAAGTAAAACACATCTCCTTTTTTTTGTCACTGCCCCGGTGAAGAATATGGGTGGCATGAGAATTTAACACGCTGTTTTACATTCTTTTTGTGACTTTCCGTAAAGCGTGTTACGGTCAATTATTTTGAGGGGGAGGAATCATGGACAAATTACAATTTAACAATCTTTCAGTCAGTGACCAGGCGTGTCTGCTGTTGGATGGCGGTGACTTGCTGGCAACGAACAGCTATTATCATTACAACGTGCTGTTGTATAGTTACCAGAATCAATTCATGGAACTGGTGTACGATAATCATGCGAAACAGGTGTTGCTTGTCAGGGTTGTAAACGATAACATATTACAGAAGTATCTCGACAACATCCATCTGGATCTGGAATCATAAGAGGCTGGCATAATTTTTTAATGTTTTATTAAAGAATTATTTAACCACTCAAAAGGGCTATAGGTGCAGAAACTATAGTCTTTTTTTTTGCCGTTGCATCCGTATTGAGGCGGAACGGGAATCATGTGTGCGCTGGGGTTTGGAATACCTCCATTCGTTTCTTAGCATTGTGCATGATGGAGTGGGACAAATTCGCGATGGCTCAAAGATTTCTTCGGAAAGCCAATGCCATCCACCCGGACGATTCGGAAGATGCTGATGCACGCGATGAGGCCCTGGCGGTGCAGGATGTAAATTATGATTGCTACATGAGCAGTTTCAGCAGGGAACAACTACTGAAAAGGCTGGGTGAAATTATAAGCGGGCAAATTGAGCTGCCGGAAGAAACCAAAGTGGATGAAGACAAATACCGGGCGGCTTATATTAAGGAAGCAAAGGTTATTCTGTCAGCTATTGAACAGGATATCGCAAGATAGACGTAACGGGCAGCAGGAATAACGGCCCTGGTATTGGACACCGTCACCAATCCCTTCACCTTTTACTTACCGTTCAAGCCATTTTCACCTTTTAACGTCTCAGACGTTCCCGACCTCTTTTCCTTACTGCCGACAACCTGCTTTCTTACCACGTCGAGGTGTGACGAATCAGCGCCCATGTCAATGGCATTCATGATCCCCAAAACATATTCCCTTGCTTTGTCCCTGTCCTGATCGACGAGCAGCTCGTATTCCTTCAGGATGTTGTCCATCGTTTTCCGCGATATCTTTCTGTCATTCACTGCGCCGGTGAGCGCTTTGGAGAGTTCAGACGCTTCCTTGCCCACGCATCCACTGAACAATAATGAGATCAGGATGAAGGCTGTCAGTGATCGGGACATTGATTGAAGTTTATTGATTTTTTCGGACTGGATGTGAATTTGTAAAAATAGATAAAAGCAAAGGTCGAAAGAAAGATGTTGATGTCGCCCGGGTAGTGGATGCAACAGGCGTCAGCACACAGGCGGGATAAAAAAACAAAACCCGTTGCAATCTTTTGATTTACAACGGGTTTCGCGGTCCGGACGGGACTCGAACCCGCGACCTCCTGCGTGACAGGCAGGCATTCTAACCAGCTGAACTACCGGACCTTTCAAGAATGAGGTGCAAAGATAACTTTGGCCGCCGTTTATCCAAAAAAATCTCAAAAACATTTTCCCTTTTCACCAATCCCGCCCAATTCCGCATGCCTAATTCCTGATCAATTCCTAATCCCTAGTTCCCGGTTCCCAATTTAATGAAGGGAATGAATTTTTTCCTGAAGGGAAAATTATTCTTATGGACGAAGCAAAATTCAACAGACTCTCCCTGGCGGAGCGCGCCGACCTGCTCTGGGAGAAGGGAGCGTTTGTCGATTCAGCAATATGCAATGACTATTGTCTCATGCTTTACAGCGTCAACCGTCAGTTCGTCGAGCTCTTCATTGACCTTAAATCCCAATCCATCGTATGGGTCAGCCTGGCGAACGAATACGACCTGATGAAGTACCTCAGCGACATTCAGATAGAAGTAATGAAAAAATAAGTGATCAGAAGTCAATGAGTGATCAGTGGTAGACCGTGGTCTGTGGTCTGTCTTCCGTGGTCGCTGGTCAGGTAGAAGTGTAGCGCGCCGGATAAAGTGCGGATGACCTTAAAATAAAAGAAGCCCGCCAGGACGGCGAGCTCTTTTAAGGTATAGGTAATGGGGTTTAAAAGTAATGGGTTCTAAAATATGTCTTTTTTTTCCGAGGACCCTTCCAATATTACATGGACCTTCCGGTTTTCAAATGCTGGATAAAATCAATCGCCAGTCCGATAACAGTCATGGAACCGACAAAAGTGAAAAACATTCCCGTCCGGCTCTGATGATTGGAGAGTGCTGTAATTCCCGCGAATAACATGATCATCACACACAGGAGCGCCAGGGCGAAAACAATCCATTTTTTCATCAAAAGCGGGGTTTATTCGATTTCTTTTACAAAGGTAGGGCAATAATTAAGGTCAAACCGGTGAAAAATCAGTATTAAATTACGTGTGCAGCGTATTGCTGCACTTGCTAAAAGTTGCCTTATACGATGTGCCCTTCGGCGCTGAAATGAGGGTTTCAACTGAATTCATCCTTTTATTTTCACCACGCGGCATGAAATCAATTCGAAAAAGGTTCGATTTGTAAACTTCTATTAATTTTGTGCTTCATTTAACCTTTAACAATGAGCCTTTTGGATTTCGAAAAACCTATCGCTGAACTGGAATCGAAGCTGGATGATATGAAACATCTCGCCAAAGACAGCGATAAGGATGTTCAGGCAGCGATCAAAGCACTCGAGAGAAAGATATTTGAACTCAAAAAAGAGACTTTCGAAAACCTCACCGGCTGGCAGCGCGTTCAGCTCTCCAGGCATCCTGAAAGGCCTTACACGCTTGACTACATCTATGAGATCACAACCGACTTCATTGAAATTCACGGCGACCGTACGGTTGCTGATGACAAAGCAATGGTGGGTGGTCTCGGCTCCATAGACGGAAAAACATTCATGCTCATCGGCCAGCAGAAAGGAAGAAATACCAAGCAGCGTCAGCTGCGAAATTTTGGTATGGCGAATCCCGAGGGCTACCGCAAGGCGTTGCGGCTCATGAAGCTTGCAGAAAAATTCAACAAACCGATTGTCACCTTCATCGATACACCCGGCGCTTTTCCTGGCCTCGAAGCGGAGGAACGCGGACAGGGGGAAGCCATCGCCCGGAATCTCAAGGAAATGTTTTCCCTCACCGTGCCCGTGATCTGTATCATCATCGGTGAAGGAGCCTCCGGCGGCGCACTCGGAATTGCCATTGGCGACCGCGTACTGATGCTTGAAAATACATGGTACTCTGTTATTTCACCGGAATCATGTTCGTCTATCTTGTGGAGGAGCTGGGACTACAAGGAACAGGCAGCCGAGGTGTTGAAGCTCACCGCGAAAGACATGCTCGAACATAAACTCATCGACGGAATCATCAGAGAGCCGCTGGGTGGAGCCCATACCGATGTTAAATGGATGGCAACCGAGGTGAAGAAAGTCATTCTCCAGCAGGCAGAGGAACTACTTCAACTATCAGCGGAAGATCGCATCCAGCAACGCATCGATAAATTCTGTTCCATGGGCGTTGTGAAAGAAAACAGCCCCAAGTCTGCAGTTCAGGATGAGAAGATGTGAGCGGAAGTTGTGAGTGGTCAAGTTGTGAGTCACGCCTGCGCCTCATGGATCTCCACTTCGCAGATAATTTTATCACCCTGACGCATGAATAGTGATTTTAAGCATCGCTTCAGGATACCGGAGCATCAGAACAGGCTGGAAAGTCATCAAGCAGGCATTCACCCACAACACACAATTCACCATTGAAGCTGCACGTAATCAACACCGGTCTTTTCAAATTGGATGGGGGCGCAATGTTTGGCGTCGTGCCGAAAACGATCTGGCAAAAAACCAATCCGCCGGATGAAAACAATCTATGCACATGGGCCATGCGTTGTCTGCTTATTGAAGACGGCGACAGGCTGATCCTCATCGACAATGGTCTCGGGGACAAACAGGATGCAAAGTTCTTCAGCCATTATTATCTGCACGGCGGCGATTCCCTGTTAAAATCGATCCATGCGGCAGGCTTTTCCGAAGACGACATTACCGATATGTTCCTCACGCATCTTCATTTCGATCATTGCGGCGGCGGCGTGCGTTATGAGCAGGATAAACTGGCGCTCACCTTCAGGAATGCCACGTATTGGTCCAATGCCGATCACTGGAAATGGGCGACAGAACCCAACCCGCGGGAGAAGGCCAGCTTTCTCAAGGAGAACATTTTGCCGATGCGGGATAGCGGGCAGCTTTCTTTTATCGACCCCGACGCAAAAGCACCTTTTTCTTCATTCGATATTTTGTATGTCTCCGGCCATACAGAAAAGATGATGATCCCCCGGATCAGGGTGGGGGACAACGTAATTTGTTATATGGCGGATTTGCTGCCTTCCGCTGGCCATATACCACTGGCTTACGTCATGGGCTATGACACGCGTCCACTCATCACCATGGAGGAAAAAGAAAGATTTCTGAATGAAGCTGCCGATCGCCAATACATCCTGTTTTTCGAACACGATCCCGTAAATGAGTGTTGTACAGTGAAGCGCACTGAAAAAGGCGTTCGCCTCGACCGGGTATTTCCCCTCGCCGAGGTTGTAACGTAGACGGAAAATATGTGCTCCGGCACAGTGACAGAAAAGTCTCTTCAGGGTTCCGATCGCTATCGGGAGAGGGACAAAACGTAAAAGGAAACTTCATATGAAAGTCGGTCTCGTATTATCCGGAGGAGGTGCAAGGGGTGTTTGCCATTTGGGCGTCATGAAGGCGCTTGATGAATTCGGTGTTAAATTCGATTACATCTCCGGAACCAGTGCCGGATCCGTTGCAGGTTGCCTGTACAGCTATGGCTACAAGCCAGCGGAAATTCTGAAGATCATCGAGGGAACCAGTTTTTTCAAATCACTGAAACTCGCGTGGACCTGGACGGGCCTCCTGTCTTTTGACGGCCTGCGTGAAGTGCTGTTAAAATATATTCCTGAAAATAACTTTGACTGTCTCCGGATTCCCGTCACGCTGGCGGTCACTGAAATCAAAAAAGGAAAGATCGAATACCTGTCACAGGGAGAGTTGATGACGCCGATCCAGGCATCGTGCTCCGTGCCCGCTGTTTTTAAGCCCGTGCAATACAACGGAGGGATTTATGTGGATGGAGGTATTCTTGACAACCTTCCTGTGAAAGGCATCTATGACAAGTGCGATTTCATTGTCGGATCCCACTGCAACTTCATCACCTCGGAATTTGATGTCAAGAATTTCCGGTCTGTTATCGAGCGCAGCCTCCTGATGGCCATTCATGGAAATACGATGATCAGTAAAACGCTGTGCAATGTATTGATCGAACCTCCGGATGTGGGAAAATACAGCGGATTCGATTTAACAAAAGCTTCCGAAATTTTCGATATTGGCTATGCGTATACCAAGCGCAATTTCACACCTGATCAGTTTGGCCTATGAGGTCATCGCCGCGGGATTTCCGGGAACAGATCCTTCAGGGTATTCCCAGCGAATTACCTGAGCCGAGGCGCTATGATGAATCTGTAAACCACGCCCCGCGGCGCAAGGATATTTTAAGCCTGGAGGAGAAGAAGCTCGCCGTACGCAATGCGCTCCGCTACTTCGATGCGCGGCATCACGCCATCCTGGCGCCTGAATTCTATGATGAGCTCGTGCGCCGGGGAAGGATCTACATGTATCGCTTCCGTCCGGAGTATGAAATGTATGCCCGGCCGGTCGAAGACTATCCTTGTCAGACACTTCAGGCCGCGGCCATCATGCTGATGATCCAGAACAACCTCGATCCTGCGGTAGCGCAGCATCCCCATGAACTGATCACGTACGGCGGCAACGGTGCGGTCTTTCAGAATTGGGCGCAGTATCTGATCACGATGCAGTACCTGGCGACGATGAAGGATGACCAGACCCTGCACGTGTACTCAGGACATCCCATGGGCCTCTTTCCCGCCTCTGCAGGTGCGCCACGGGTAGTGGTGACGAATGGTATGATGATACCGAACCACTCTTCTCCGGACGACTGGGAGCGTTACAATGCACTGGGCGTCACACAATACGGGCAGATGACGGCGGGCTCTTATATGTATATCGGTCCGCAGGGTATTGTGCATGGCACGACCATCACGATCCTCAATGCGGGCAGGAAGATCGCGGGCGCCGATGGGCTCCGCGGCAAGGTGTTCGTATCTTCCGGCCTCGGCGGCATGAGCGGTGCGCAACCCAGGGCCGCGAAGATCGCGGGTTGTATTTCGGTCGTGGCGGAAGTCAACGCGAAAGCTACACGAAAGCGGTTTGAACAGGGCTGGGTGGATGAGGTCATTTCCGACCCAGATGCGCTGGCCCGGCGTGTCCGGTCGGCGAAAGCCGGGGGGGAGGTTGTCGCGATCGCGTATCAGGGCAACGTGGTGGATGTTTGGGAGGCGTTTGACGCGCAAGACATCTACATCGATATCGGTTCAGACCAGACGTCGCTCCATAACCCATGGGCTGGGGGTTATTATCCTGCGGGCCTGACCTTCGAGGAGGCCAATCACATGATGGCTTCGCAGCCGGAGCTGTTCCGCACCCACGTGCAGGCTTCCCTCCGCCGTCAGGCAGCGTCGATCAACAGACATGCTGCGAAAGGAACCTACTTCTTCGACTATGGAAATGCTTTTTTACTGGAGGCCTCCCGCGCCGGGGCGGATGTGATGGCACCTGACGGCATCCGGTTTAAATTTCCCTCGTATGTACAGGACATTATGGGGCCGTTGTGTTTTGATTTCGGGTTTGGTCCTTTCCGGTGGGTGTGCGCTTCCGGAAGAAAGGAAGATCTCGTTGCCACCGATAAGATCGCCGCAACGATCTTACAAACCATATTAAAGGACGCTCCTTCAGAGATCCAGACTCAGCTGAAGGATAATATCCGGTGGATCGAGGAGGCGGATAAGAACGCACTCGTTGTGGGGTCGCAGGCCCGGATCCTGTATGCGGATGCAGCAGGGCGCATTCAGATAGCGCTGGCATTCAATGACGCCATACGCCGGAAAACGATCGGTCCTGTCATTCTCGGTCGTGATCATCATGATGTTTCGGGTACCGATAGTCCCTATCGGGAAACATCCAACATTTATGACGGATCCGGGTTTACGGCGGATATGGCTGTACACAATGTTATTGGCGATTCTTTCAGGGGCGCGACGTGGGTTTCCCTTCATAATGGCGGGGGTGTAGGATGG
>JBARAD010000299.1:0-62532 GCA_049791675.1 Chryseosolibacter sp. | reverse complement strand
GTTGGAGAAGTGCCCTTGCAGTACAGGTGAGTTTTCAGGTTGAGGTATCTAAGCCCTAACGGGGCGGAGTATCCTAGCCCAGGCTGAGCAGTCTCTGCGAGGCCTGGGGTATGAAATTAACAAGACTGGAGCCCTGAAAGGGTGAAATAGAATTTGCGTCAGAAGTCTCCGCGTCGAACTAACGCGAGGTTGCACCTGAAGTCGATGTCTGCATTAAGATGTGAGTGCAGCACCCAGAGTTTCGTCCGCGTGCCTCAGAGTCCTGACAAGCCAGTGACTCTGAGGGAGAGGTAAGATTTAAAATGTAAGATTAGAAAATTTAAAATTGAGACTGGTCTTATTGTACTTGAGCTGCCTCCCGATCTTAAATCTTAAACTTTGAATTTTCTTCAAGCGCTAATCTTAAATATTAAATTTTGAAGACGCTCTCCCCCAGAGCCTCGAACGAAGGCTCTGGGGAGAGCAAGCGTGGGACTTCAATAAAAAAAGCTTTGCACTATTTGACTACCAATCGCCGGGAATGCCGGGTACCATTCATCTCCATTTCGACCATGTACAATCCGGGAGTCATGTGGTCAGGGTTCAGCGGATAGGCATCACAATCACCGCCACAGAAGATCTTATCTGCATAGATAATTTCGCCGGTCATATTGATTATCTTAATGTTCGTATCAACGGTTTCCTTAAAGTCACCGTATCCCGCGAGTATCAATGACGATGCTCCGCTACGTGCAGGGTTGGGAAAGACGTTGATCTCCGAGTAACGTGAGGACTGCTGGCTTCGGGCATGGTCTGTGTCCGCGGCTAAAGAACTCAGGTTTGCTTCGAACGGAGAAAGGTGTGCGCCGGAAACGGGTCGTTCAAATGTCCCGTCAGGCAACTGCCAGCCTACTGCGATGTGATCGGTGCCGATACCCTGCTTGTGTAATGCTTCAACATAATATCGTTTGCCACGTTCCAATATAACGGGTGCCGATCGCTGCGTTGCAAACCGGTCCCATTGTTGGGGCTCAACTGCTCTGGTTAGGTAAGCTATCCTTTGTTTGTTGGCCGGGTTGTCGTCGGTACTCAGCCATAGTTCGCTATGGTCATTGCTGGCGATCCAGAGCGTATAGCTTCCGGTTGTGGGCGGACAAATATATCCCCGGATCCGTGACGCGTAATTTGTACCGATGTTTTGCGGCCCTTCAAATATCGTTAGCTGACTCGTGCTGGTTGGCGACTCGTCCACGGGAATATCAGACACGCTGTTTCCGGGAACAATTCCCCAGTATTCCCGCAAGGTGGTGCCGGAGGCAGTGCATTCATCGGCGGCCTCCTCGATTGTAAAATGAATTGTCAACGTTGGTCCTGATGGAGGTTACTTACCCACTCACTCCTTCATCCCTACCCTGATCACCACCGGCCCGAGTAGCCCGGTCTCCATTAACGCATCATCTCTCCATGCCTTTACGCTCGTGAATGTTCGCGGCGCGTGAAGATCGCTTCCCGGGAATCCATCCGGATATTTCGCGTCGCCGACCTCCGGCGCGAATTATTCCGGCGGGATGTATGGGACGCTTTGGGTCGCAGATGGCGACTTGAAGCAAAATGCGGATGAAGACGCGGCCCACGCAAGCGCCACCAATTCAGCCTCGGGAAAATTTGAACCGCTGAAGCGTATCCACCTTGCAGTACCGAAGCCTCTGAATAGCGCTTTCTCTATTGCCGGGGTTTTCCCTCGGATTTCAGGAGGCTACCGCCGTTTCTTCCGAAGGCCGTATCACGCCTGATGACCTGTGACTATGGCAGGACGGGCCCTCATTCATTGCGGCCATCGATGTCAGCAATTGAAACTTGCGTGCACCGTAGTGGATGATCTTTCCTGTCAGGTAGATGATAATAAGGGTCACTGTGTTTAGGTTCAAAAGGGTGAGGAGATGAAGGTACAGATATTAATCAAGGTGCAATCTTAAAGGGGCCGCTGAGCGGCTGCACTTGCTCCTGAGCTTCTGCATGTTCAGCCGGGCTGTCTTGTATGATGCTCTTGAATATCATGACCAGGAATAGTATGGCGTAGACCCATGCTTTGATGTAGTTCTCCTTCAGTCGCCAGTTTACGCTTCCCTCCATGTTCATGATGCATTGCGTCATAAAGTTGGGAAGGAATCCGGCGGAATTCATCAGCGATATGCTGAATTGTCTAAAATCAGATATTTACTGACCACCCGAAATTTCATATGGGTTCAATGAGACGCGGGCAGCCGGCAAATTCACCGACGTGTTCCATTAAATTATTGACGCCCGGCGCGGATGCCCAATTCGCGGCGCTCAGCTACCCTAACCCCGTGTGCGCGAGCCGGATCTGACGCTGTGACGCGCAGGAATAACCGTGGGCCCGTCCATAACGTTCGCGTTCTTATTTGGAAAAAGTATTTGCATTGCAGCAATTCACCGCCTATGTTTACCGGCTTCGGAGACGAATGGCACTGGCAAGGTGATGGATATTGTCAACTTTCAGTGATTCAAAAAGCAAAAAGGAACAGTCTGGTTGAAGGAAATTTCTATTATGTCCCGAACGAATTCAACTGCAATAGCAGATACGAGCCGCTGATAATCAGTCGATTGGAATTCATGCGATCGGTATCCCCTGTAGCATCCGATGTTAAATATTTTATCAGTCAATGCCCGATATAAACATGAAACCTTCAGTCGTATACTTTTCTTTCATTTGTTTTTTCTTCTTCAGCTGCCAGACCCATTTTCAGGAACCTGTAGTTTCATTCGAGAATTATCAGATTGCCGATGGCTTTGAGTTGCAACTCGTTGCTTCGGAGCCGCTTATTGAAGCTCCCGTGACAATGGACTTCGATCACCAGGGCAGAATGTGGGTGGTGGAAATGCCTGGTTTTATGCCTAACGTTCGGGGTAGTGGTGAGGATGAGCCCAATGGAAGGATCACAATTCTGGAGGATCTTGATAATGACGGTGTGGCGGATCACGGCAAAGTATTCCTGGACTCATTGGTGCTTCCCAGGGCAATTGCTCATGCCTATGGGGGCTTACTATACGTGGCGCCTCCCAACCTGTGGTTCGTAGAGATCAATCAAGACAAACCCGGCAAAAAAACACTGGTCGATTCGTTGTACGCCTTTGACGGAAATGTGGAGCACACACCCAACGGCTTAATGATGAACATTGACAACTGGATATACAACTCGAATTCACACTTCAGGTATCAGTTGAAGGATGGCAAATGGAAAAAGGAAGCAACGTCTTACCGGGGACAATGGGGCATCGCCAAGGATAATTGGGGACGCCTGTATTACAATAATAATACTACACAATTAATAGGCGATTATGTATTACCCAATACGATGATCCGCAACCAATATCTGAGGCCCAAAGAGGCCATCAATAAAATTTTGACCGCCAACCAGCGTGTTTTTCCATTACATCCCACTACGGTTAACAGAGGTTATGACACTGGCATACTGGATCAAGACGGCAAGCTGGTGAATTTTACCGCTGCCTGTGGACCATTAATATACCGTGGAGGTCATTTTCCGGATAGCTTCCATCAAAATGCTTTCGTTTGTGAGCCGACGGGTAATCTGGTCAAACGCAACATCCTGTCTTTTGAAAGCATTGGCACTACGGCCAGACAAGCTTACGAACATGAGGAATTTATTGCTTCAACCGATGAGGGGTTCCGTCCGGTAAAACTTTTGGATGGGCCGGATGGCGCGATGTACCTGGTCGATATGCACAGGGGGGTTCTTCAGCACCGGGCGGATATAACTCCCTATTACGAAGAGCAGGTTGTCACCAAGAAGCTTGAAAGCATTATTGGGATGGGACGGATATTGAAGATCAAACATATAGGCACGGCGTTGAATAAGCTTCCCGAACTTGATAACGCTTCGGGTCCGGAGCTGGTGAAGTTGCTGGAATCCGGTAATGGCTGGATCAGGGACCGCGCCCAGCAGATCTTAATCTATAAGAATCATATCTCCGTTATTCCGGAATTAAAGGCGCTGGCGTTCGACAGCAAAAACGAGGTACCCGCATTACATGCTTTAAACACACTTCATGGATTGGGTGCATTGTCTTTTGAAATGCTTGAAGAGGTGGCCCTTTCGGGAAGTTCCATGATGAGGGCCCATGCGCTTGTCCTGGCGGAAGAATTTGTTTCCGGCGATAACGTTGAAGCGATGACAGGACTGTCAACGAATTTATTGGCCATGGCTGATTCTGTCACCGACCTTTATTTAGCCCTTTCGTTGGGTCCCTGGGTTAATCACGATAGAGAAACGTTTTTACCCGTGCTTCTTAAGATAGCGGACGTGTATTCAGAGAAGGCGTTATACCAGGAAGCTGTGATCAGTAGTCTGAGCGGTTTGGAAGATCTCCCTGCCGTCTCTGAAAAAACGAACAGCGAAAAAGCAAATGGATCACTGAAGCGCATGCTCGCAGAGACGATCCAAAACAAACGCGAGGGAAACAAGAATTCAATCTTTGCCCGGGTAACGATCCCGGAGCAGGGAAGGAAAAAAGGTTTCACCCTGTTCCGTTCGCGCTGTGCTTCCTGCCATGGCCCTGGTGGTGAAGGTATTGAGAACCTGGCGCCGCCGTTAAAGAACTCCGAATATGTTACAGGCCCCGTTGACCGGTTGGCGATGATCATATTAAAAGGTATGACGGGTCCGATCCAGGTCAATGGCCAGCGCTATGAATTGAATGGAAGTATGCCTGCGTTTGAGAATAATCTCACGGATCAGGAAATCGCTGACATCATCAGTTATTTGCGCAACGCCTTTTTCTTGAAGCCACAGTTTATGTCGAATGAAATAGGTCTCGAGAAAATCAGGAATCTGAGGGAAAGCCATCGTGGCACACTCACGGAAAAGACATTGTCAAAGCTGTATCATTGAAAAGACAAAGGTTTCTTCTGCCCGCGGCAGGTTTTATTGCATGGGTTGCGCACGATGTCATGCGCCGCGCATCCACGAATATTCATATTTCCCGGATCGAAAACCGGTAACATACTGTGGCCGGCTTTCCATTATTCTATAGCGTATGTCCTGAAGATCCAGGTGCGGTCTATCGCATTCAGAGCATGTTCTTATTTTTTCCAGCAACAGATTATGATCGATCCAGGGTTCGCAGCCGCCCTTCTGTTGGATAGATCCCGGCGATTTTTAAAATGTCGGCCAAGGCCTGATGTGATCCATTCTCTGCAGCCACATTTTTTTTTCAGTAAGCCGTAAAAAAGGAAAGGGATCGAAAAACTAAAAAGGTCCGGAGGAGGTGAATCCAGACCCCTTAGGGCGCGGCAAGGAATTTCCGGGTATGTAAAGTAAGTTGTAAATCAACAAAACAAAGAAAAGGAAAATTTATATCTTAAAAAAAGTAAGAAAACGAATGGTTTTGTCTTTTATTCGTTACTTTTAGCCTCTGATAATAGGTTTTAACAGACTTTTATGGGCTACCTGGGTTTGGATTTGGACACTTTAACAGCAAAGGGAGCAGTCCACACCGCAAAAGAGATTTCTCAACAACCGGAGCTATGGAAAAAAATCTGGGCAAAGCTTAATGAAGATCAATCCGGGATCAACCGCTTTTTAGAAAGAGCCTTGTCTGATTCGAAGCGAATTATTTTGACAGGGGCAGGGACAAGCGGATATATCGGGCGCTCATTGTCAGGCGCCTTTCAGCGGAATACGAAGATCGTTTCAGAGGCGATCTGCACTACGGATCTTGTGTCCCATCCGAAAGATTATCTCAGGCGGGATATACCCTTGCTGTTGATTTCATTCGCCCGGTCAGGGAACAGCCCTGAGAGTTTGGCTGCAGTTTCCCTGGCGGATGAACTTTGCGACACCTGTTATCATTTGATCATCACGTGTAATGCAGCGGGTTCCCTTGCGATGTACGGTGACTCGGATGACCGCAGATTCGTCTTCACTTTGCCGGAGGAGGCCAACGATCAAAGCCTTGCAATGACCAGCAGTTACACGGGTATGTTACTGGCAGGAATGCTTTTGGCCGAAATGCAGACGTTGGAAAATAACAAGACAGTGGTTGATACGCTGGCGCAGTATGGCAGAAAGGTTATCAACTACTATTTTGATGATTTCCGGACGATTTCCGAAAAGAATTTTAAGCGCGCTGTTTTTTTGGGTTCAGGACCTTTGCATGGCACGGCCACTGAATCGCATTTAAAACTTCAGGAGCTTACAGATGGTAAGATTATTTGTAAAGACGACTCTTTCCTCGGGTTTCGGCATGGACCAAAGGCCGTGATTGATGAGGATACTTTGGTCGTATATATTTTTTCAAACGACCCCTATGTGCAGAAATATGAAAAAGATCTGGTAGCGTCCATGAGAAGGGGCAATCCTCCATTGTTAGAAGTTGGCGTAATGGAAAAAATGATGCCTGATGTTGCTCTGGAATATTCTTTTTCATTTTCAGAAAACGGAGGAAAGGTAAGGGAGGAATTTTTAGCCGTATGCAGTGTGCTTCCCGCGCAATTACTGGCATTTTTCAAATCACTTCAACTGGGGCTTCAGCCGGATTCTCCTTCCGCTACCGGTGCCATTTCACGTGTGGTTGAAATCTTTCCGATCTATGAGTTCAAGCGTGAACATGAAGCATTGAACCATTAAAATATTCTGCACTGGATTGCGCATGGCGGGAAGAGGCAACAGAGAAGAATCTGTCTTACCTGGATTTGATATTACAAAAGATCAAGGCTATCGCGGCGGAAAAGCAGATTCACCGTTATGAGTGCTTTAAGACTGAGTATTGTTCCCGGGGCGATATGTACCATGATAACATGAATATGGGTTTGTGCGAAAAAGACGAATGAAACAGACACGTTCTTATAGTATAAATGAAATTAAAGCGAAAGTCAGCAAAATCAACGGTAAGCAGGAGAATGGCAATCCTTGCCCACCTGGAAAAGAACGGGCAAGTCAATGTCAATGCATTGAGTGAATCACTGGGAGTCAGTTCGGTCACGATCAGGAATGATCTGGAACAGCTTGAGAAGAAGAACATGCTTCTCCGGGCGAGGGGAGGTGCCATGAAATTCACCCAGCCTTATGTTGGTCTTGATTATCCGTTATCAGACAAACAGAAGAAGCATTTGCTGGAAAAACAGGAAATAGGGAAGCGGGCTGCGGGTCTTATTGAAGAGGGTAACACGATTATCCTCGATTCAGGATCGACGACTTTCGAGCTTGCCAAAAATCTCAGCAAGTTCGAAAACCTCACCGTCATCACGAATGCCATTAATATCGCCAATTATCTTTCCAAGCATAAGAACATTAACGTTATCGTTCCAGGCGGAATTTTGAGACGAAATTCGGTGTCCCTCGTGGGGATGCTGGCGGAAAAGGGTTTTAAGAACTATTTCTGTGACTTATTGTTCATCGGCGTTGACGGATTTGATATCAGTCATGGCATTTCCACGCCCAATAACGAGGAGGCACAATTGAATCAGATCATGATTGAAATTTCGCGAAGAGTGATCGTTGTGGCTGACTCGAGCAAATTTCAAAGACGGGCATTTGCTTTTATTGCCGGCATCGAAAAAATACACGCAATCATAACGGATAGCGGAGTTTCCGAAGAAAATAAAAACAAATTGGAAAGTATGGGCATCGAGGTGATCATTGTGGCAGCATAGAAAGGCTAATGATGTGTCCCGATTTTCTTAAAAAACAGATAATAATGAGTAAGTGAAAATGATCGAATTGGCAACGAATGATAAGCGCAATCAATATATTTTTATTATTGAGACGGAATGTGATATGAACATCATCACAAGGATTCATATGATCTTTACACGCCGGCGTGTTCCGGTTTTGGATTTTCAATCCGTTCAACTGAACAATGGCGATAAGCAGCGGATCTTGATGATTGTTGAAGACACAAAAGAAAACGTCCTGAAATTGCACCAGCATGTGGCGCGTCTGGTAGATGTGATGACAGTAAACCTTTTTGAATCTGTTTCTTGAGAAACGCGACCATGCAGACAATAGTCAATCTCATGTTCAATGTATCATGTTTGATTCCTGGAAACAAATGACCGGTTCAGATCGTGAATGAAAGTGACGGTGCGTTGGAATGAACCGGCTTCGATGGCGCTTTAACAGGGTCCGGATTATTATTAAAATTTTCCTTCCGTATCTTCAGCAAGGGTTGAAGATACTGACACTTAAAGTTTTTTTTAATTAATGAATTATGGAAAAGTACCTGGTGTGTTTGGTTATCCTCGTTTTGGGTAATTGTTCTTTTGTGGCGGCTGATCTTCGTACCGGATCAGATCTTCACGGTATTGACGGTGATCCGATCATATCAAACCTGCGTCCCCGCCTGTTCGTCAGGGCTGATGACGCCATAGCGGGCAGAGGACTCACCGTTTCCGAACTACGGTCGCGGTTACATCATGATGCTTATAAAGACTGGGTGGATAACAGCGGTGAAGAGATGGCGTGGGGGAGCCTGCCGGCGATGGCCATGCAATATTTGCTGACAGGGGATCAGGAAAAAGCCCGAAAAGTAGGGGAATATATTGTCAATACTCCTTTTGCATTTAATGAGCATACCGCTACTGCGGCAATTGTTTATAACAGCGCGATCGCTTTCGATTGGGTCAGGAATGCATTGTCCGATGACATGGCGGCAAAGATCTCCGCCAGGCTTGTGGAGGGCGCTGAGCATCTCAAAGGCGGTGTGCTCTCACCTTCCATCAATCATAATTATTCCATTGTATCACTACAGGGTGTTGCCATGGTGGCGGTCGCGATCTATGGAGAGGGCGATGACAACAGCAGGAAGGCCTTTGAGTATCTGAAAATGATCGATGATCTTTTTCTAAAGGATCAGAAGTTGTTTGACACGTTTCAGGAAAAAAAGGGAACGTGGGGAGAAGGGAATCATTACACTCCATTTGTGGTCTTTCATCCTTTTCTCATGACCCTTAGAGGCCTGGCGACAGCTACCAACACAGACTACTTTAAGATCATCCGGGAGGACTATGGTAATTTTATTGAACCAATGTCGAAATTTGTCATTGCCAACTTCCGCCCGGATTTTACCCTTGAACGGATTGGCGACGTAACGGGGCGGGTGGTTCCTCACAAAACCTTCCTGCGCCCGGTTCTGGACCTGTTGGCCTCGGAAATTCAAAATCGTGACTTGCAAGGGCAGGTTCATTCGTTCTCGAAAGAATTGTCCAGGTATTACGGGCCCGACCTGGTCGATGATGTTCATGAATGGATGCAGTTGGTTACCTATGATGCGGGACTACCCGACGAACCGTCTTATAAGACACTTCCATTGGTTATGCGGCTCGGCGAGGATTCGTATGAGCATATCATGTTCAGAAACGGTTGGGAAGAAGACGCAACGATGGTCACCTATATCACCGGCGATCATTATACTGACCACCAGCATTTTGATAAAGGTCATTTTTTGATCTATAAGAAAGGAGCGCTGGTTGTTGATGGCGGCGGATATTCCCGCATGTATGGGAACAGTTGGTCGAACTATACAACAAGAACGCTTGCGCATAACAATGTGCTGGTCTACAATCCTGATGAAGTTTCAAAGGAGGGAATTAGTGGCACCATCCTGTTTCCCGATGGCGGACAAAGAGTCATCCGCGGAGCACAAGGCGTTCAGGATTGGAAACAATACGAGGACAAGCGCGGGGAATTGGGACTGAATACGGCGGATGTACTCGCCTTTGATGCGGGCGAGGGGTCGAACGAATACAATTATGTGAAAAGTAATTTAACCGCGGCCTACAGCAATGATGTGGATTGGATGGACAGGCAGTTGCTATACCTTCCAAAGGCTGATTTTCTGCTGGTAAAGGACCGGGTGGTAACGAACACATCACTGGATAAATACTGGCTTTTACACTTTCAGGAACGACCGGTAATCGATGGAAAGGCGCCGGCGCCCGGGTTAAGAGACTACAGAAATGCAAAGGTAGTACAGTCCAGGCGGACGGGAGAACTGACACTCGAAGGACAAATTGTGCCTTATTCGGGAAGCATGTTTGTCAGAACACTGTTGCCTGCGCGAAGGACGATATCCGTTATTGGAGGACCGGGCTATGAATATTATAACAGGTTCTCGAAAATGAATTTTCCTCCCGAAAAACCATTTATTGCCAACAGGGAAGCAGGACATTGGCGTATGGAAGTAAGCGCCCGGGATCGAAAGGAGGCCACCGCATTTCTGCATGCTTTCGAAATCTCCGGTGCAGATAAGAAAGCAATGACACCCGTGAAGTATATAAGATCTGACAATGGCAAAATGGAGGGCGCATTTTTTCAGTCGGATACGGATCCATACCTGGTTTGTTTTAGCAGTAGCCTGGATGCGAGAGGTCACAATTTTCAGAAAGCGCCTTTTCCGGTGAATTACCGGATCAGATCATCTGCGGCGATGACGCATATTTTGGTTGAATTGGAGCCTCTGAAACGCGTTACGGTGTATGTTAACGACCGGAACATAGGGACATTTCAAACTTCAACCGCGGGAGTTTTGGTTTTTAAAGACACCGGTACCGGGACAAGGAAGATCAAAATACAAACTGAGCAATGATCAAACTCATAATTTTATTTGCACAGTGTACAAACCGATTGCACCTCAGGCATTTTTTAATTTCACCTTCTCATCTTCACTAACCGTGTCGGTTTTTGTTTCTTCAATACCCATCATCAGTGCAGAGAGTATGGCCAGCACCATTCCGGTGATGATCACAGGGTGGGGTATAAAAGCGTAGATCGTTAATGAGATAACCACTGTCAAGACGGGTGACAGGGCCGTTGTCATAGGTGCGATGATGATCGCCTTTCCAAACCTGAATGCATAGACCAGGCAGAGCGCCCCGAAAGCGTTAAGGATCTGGATCATGGATGCCAGATAGGGCCCCTCAAATCCCATGTTGATCGGTTGAGAAAAATCGGTCATGTATAATGCAACAGGAATCAGCAGGATCGAACCGAGGGCCATATAGAGAAAAATGCTTTCTGCTTTCATGGTTTCATTCGCAAATCGCATGATATAACCCTGGGCTCCCCACGCTAACAATGGAATGGCGGTAAGTCCCATCCATAAATACCCGCTTACAGTCTGGTCGCCGGGAGGTTGATAGGACAGCAACAGAACCGCAATGATCGCAATCGCAATACCGATCCAGCCCAAACGGCCTGTCTTTTCTTTCAGCAGGATCACAGCCAGAAGTATGGTAACAAGCGGAGTCAATGACAGTAAAGGGAAAACGAGGTAAGCCGGCGCTATTTTCAAAGTAAAGAACAGAACCAATTGGCCGGCTGCGCCCAAAAGGCCCGCGGTCATTCCCAGGAAAACTGACTTGCGGTCGTATTCGATCCTCCACTTGTTGATGATAAGTCCCAAAATTGCAGCGGGAACCATTGTCAATGCCCATACCACGTATCCAAGTGTTGCAGGGAAGCCGTTTTTCTCCGGGAGCTCGATGAGGGCTCCCCAAACTCCCATGAACATCACATGTATTACCACAAAGCTGATCCAACGCTTTCCTTTTGTCATACTTGAAAATTTAAATAAACGTTTTTGTCCGTTATGAGCCCATTTATCGCCTATGCGTCCCGTTGCACCGTTGCGCCGCTGGGATCCTTCTGTAAATATTGATCAAACCATTTCAGCATCCGTTCGAGTAGATCGTATCTGTTCCCGGGTTTGAGATCGGGCCGCCATCCATGTCCTTCTTTCAGGTATTGCACAAGGGAAGTGCGGATACCCAGCTTCTTTAACGCTACGTACATTTCCTCCGCCTGTGTTACAGGTACTTCATTGTCTGTTCCTCCATGCAGAAATAGTGTAGGGGTCCTGACATTCTTTACATTCCTGAGCGGCGACCATTGCCAGAGCAGGGGAAAATTGTCGTAAATACTCCCTCCGAATTCCGACTCCATAAGGGAATGGTATAAGGAAGTACCTGAGAAGCTTATTAAATTACTGATACCTCCATCCACGATCGCCGCTTTAAACCGATCCGTTTGTGTGATGATCCAGTTGGTCATATAGCCTCCATAACTCTGGCCCGTCACGCCCAGGTTATTTTCATCGATCCATTCATAGGTATTGATGATGTGATCGAGTCCTGCCATCAGGTCCTTGTAATCACCTCCACCCCAATTCAAAACATTCCCGTTTGAAAAATTCTGACCGTATCCACTGCTTCCCCTTGGATTCATGAATACGACGGCATAACCGTGCGCCGATAATAATTGCATCGCGGCGTCAAAGTTATACCCATACATATTGTGCGGGCCGCCATGGATGATCAGGATCAGGGGGTATCTTTTAGAGGGATCAAAGATGGACGGGCGGATGATCCATCCCTGCACCGGTGTTTCATCAAAACTATCGAACCAGAATTCTTCGGCCTGCTGCAGCCTGCATTGATCCAGGAGTTTTTGGTTTTCACTGGTTATCTTGATTCCTGCCGTTTGACTGCTGTCGGTGATGAAAATTTCCGCTGGATGTGTAATATCTCCTTTCAGATAAGCAATTGTTTCTCCATCGGCGCTGAGCGAATATTCAGAGATGTGGCATTTATCATCAAGGATCCTTTCAATATTTTGATTGGTCAGAGACGCCTTGTACAAAGGTGTCGATCCCTCATTTCCGGCCGTGAAATAGATGGAATCTTGGCGGGGATGCCATTGAATGTTCTCTATCCTGCGATCCAACGGGCGCGTTAAGCGCTGCGTTTTGCTGCCATCGCGTGCTGCGATAAACAAGTGCATGTCATCTGACTGGCTATCGTTTGTACTCACTTTACTTGGCGTAGCGAGATAAGCAACGAATCTGCCGTCAGGCGACCATCTTGGCTGGAACGCAGTGCCCGGTCCCGCGGTAAGTCTTGTAACTTCTTTCGTTCGTATAGCTACCGTCCACAGATCATTCCGCTGATTGTTGTCCGGATCGGAGGTGCGGTTACTGATAAAGGCAATGTGCAAGCTGTCGGGTGACCAGGAAATGGAGTGTTCATTGTACTGACCTGGCGTTATTAATTCTGGCGCGCCCCCTGTTGCAGGGATAATCCATACATGCGTAAGATGGTCATCTGCGAAGAATGGCCGCCCAGACCCGCCTTTCGTCTTATATAAAAGTCTGTCGATCACCTTGATCTCCTGTTCTTCATCAGCTGACTCCGGCTGAGAGAACGGAGGCGTGCTCACATACGCAACGTAGCGGCCATCCGGAGCCCAGACAAAATTATTTTCAGCAAGATGATCGACAAAGTAAGCTGAGTGGTATGTGGGTGTGAGGAGTTTTTTCCTGCGGTCTGCCAGATCATAGATCCATATGCCGCTTTGCCCTTGCTCAGATCCATGATAAGCGATCCTTGAACCATCCGGTGACCATAATGGAGAACTCCCTTCCGCTATATAATTGACTTCTTTATCCTTAGTAGTGATAATGGTGATTTGATTTTGCCTTGTGTTTTTATTGAGATCCGCAGTGGTTGTGACGCAGGCGATATTTTCACCGTCGGGAGAAAGCCTTATCTCACTTAAATGCCGGATATCAAAAACGTCATTGATACGGAACAAACGCTTGTCTTGATGAAACTCCTGAATCATAATTGCCTGGTATTGCTCATTGTTGATTACAATGTTGGATCATCTGTCGCTGCCTGAAGCAGGAGATCAAACTCATCGCTTCCCCGTTGCCTGCTGCAGCCCTCTTCGCCTGTGACTCAAATGTAGTGTCCCGGAATTGAAGACGATATCGTGTGCACTTCAATTGCGCCATTGTTGCGGATTCATCCATATGCTGAAAGGTAGGCGATGATTTTCAAAACCTTTCATTTTTAGCAATAAAATTTCGTATCTATTATCTATCCAAGCAAAAATAAATGTTAATTTTAAGAACACAAGGATAAATAAGTATTTCGTGCCCAGGTCCAACGGTTGAACAATGATGTGAAAGGTAGTGGAATGCGTCGGCGGATGAGGGCAGCGCGTCCGGCGCGAAGTCAATCTATCGTGGCCAGCCCGATTCGGTTTAGTGGTGACGATTTGACACTGCTACCGATTGGGATGCCACGCAGGTCGGCAGGCATATCATTTGACGTCTTTGTTTCAAAACCTTATTGTATCCCATCAAAATGTTTTTATGTTAGTTGATTTGTCAATATTTTTACATTCCATTTTTAAGTAACGAAAGGAAAAGTAAGCATAGCTGCGCACCAACCCAACCTGTAAGGCATGAAATCGAATACCCGGCAAATCAGATCCTGTTTTCTTTGTCCGAAAAAAGATACCGCCGGAATGAGGCATGTCTTGAAGTTCGACGTGCTTTTGCCCGCGCAGATACCGGTCTTTATGAATCCATCCAGCCAGGATTAAGACCTATATGCCATCCCGAAAAGGTGCAATTACACGCGTTGCGAGGGTGTCCGGATATACCATTTGAACTTTGAATTTTGAAGATATGTTACCACGACCCTTACGCGAAGTGAGACCTTATATAAAAAACGATCAGTGATGTCGACAGAAAAACAGATCTATGATGTGCTTGTGGCAGGGGAATTGAATGTAGATATCATCCTCAACAAGGTTAACAAGTTTCCTTCGCTCGGTAAAGAGGTTCTGGCTGGCCAGATGACCATAACCCTTGGAAGCAGCTCGGGAATTTTTGCCAGTAATCTCAGCGTACTGGGTACAAAAGTAACTTTTGCTGGGACGTTGGCCCGTGATGAATTCGGCAAACAGATCATAACCAGTTTGCGGGCGAAAGGGGTTGATACAGAAAACATCGTTTATGTGACGGAACAAAGTACGGGCGCTTCCATTGCCATAAGTTTTCAGGAAGAGCGGGCCATGGTCACCTTTCCTGGCGCGATGTCACTCTTTTCGCTGCAAAATGTTTCCGACAACCTGCTGCGTGCATCCAGGCACCTGCATGTCAGCTCGATCTTTCTTTCGACCGGGTTAAAAAAAGACGTGCATAAGCTTTTCAGGCAGGCGAAAGCGTTCGGTCTCACGACTTCTCTCGATCCTCAATGGGATCCGGAAGAGCGATGGGATATCGATTTTAAATCTTTGCTGCCCCACGTGGATGTTTTTATTCCCAATGAAAACGAATTGCGGGCAATGACAGGGATACAGGATATCCGGCAGGCAGCCGATGCGCTGCGGGGTTACGCCAATATTCTGATTGTGAAATGCGGCAGGGACGGTGCAACCCTCTATAAAGGTGATGATGTCATCTATCAACCCGCATTCTTGAACGATGAAGTCGTCGACAGCATCGGTGCCGGCGATAGTTTTTGCGCGGGATTCATTCACCAGTTCATTCAGGGAAAGAGTCTGAAGGAATGCCTTGCGTTTGCCGCGCTGACGGGTGCCATCAATACGACCCGTGCCGGGGGTACAACCGCTTTTGAAAATCTTGCTGGGGTGAAAGCAATTGCTGAATCGTCGTTCAATTACAAAATCTGAATATGCTTCTACAGAATAAATTATCGGAACTAAGCCAACAGGGCAAAGCGCTCCTGGCGACTAACTTTTATAATTTTGAAACCCTTTCGGGGGTCTTGCAGGCGGCTGCCGAAAAAAATAAGAGTATCATTCTTCAATTGTCCGAGAGTTCCATTCAGTACATGGGATTGGAAGTAGCTGTTGCCATGGCGCGCGCCGCGCTCAGCCATTATCAGGTCGAAGGGTGGCTGCACCTCGACCATGGAAGTTCCGTTGAAATGGTGCGTCGATGCCTCGGCGCAGGATTTGATTCGGTAATGATTGATGCCAGTGAAAAAAGTTTTTCCGATAACGTAAAAATAACGTCCGAGGTTGTAAAACTGGCACAACAATACAAGGCAAATGTCGAGGCAGAACTTGGATATGTTGCTAAACTTGGCCAGGCGCAGGTGGTAAACAAGTTCACGCAGCCGGAGGAAGCCGCCCGCTTTGTGGAAGAAACGGGGGTAAACGCGCTGGCCGTCGCGATTGGATCGGCACATGGATTTTACAAGGAACCTCCCAAACTTCAGATTGAATTACTCGGAAGAATTCACCAGGCTACAAGTGCATCCCTGGTGCTGCATGGAAGCTCCGGGATTCCGGATGAGCAGTTGCGAAGCGCAATAGAACGTGGCATATCAAAAGTAAATCTCGCCACGGAAACAAAGAACATTTTCATGCGTTCTCTTAAGAACGTGTTAACCGATAATGACGAAATAGACCTGCGGAAAGTTTTTCCGAAAGCCACTGCGTCTGTTACCGCTCTGATCATTGAAAAACTGGCAGTGATTTCTCCTGGATAAGGCGATGGAAGATCTTTTTTATTCAACGAGGTTCTGTTCAAGCGTCAAAGGCGCAGGCACGATCATGATGGCGGCCTTCAGTCTGAATGAAATTCTGTTTTACGAACGAGGGACGAACCACCTATACCCCAAAGTTGAAACGCTCGCCGACCTTTCTGACATGATTCCGAACGTCACTTTATGAGACAAGTGGGCTATCTAAAGTCAGTTTCCGGGACAACCTGAGTACTGATGGCCGGCAATCGGACAGACCTTTCAATTTTTAAATCCAAAAGAATATTAGGATATTTCAAGAAATGCGAATAAACAACCAGTACAGATATGAAAGCTAAGCAGGTAAAATCAACTGTAAGCCGCCGGATGGCGATCCTTAGTCAGCTGGATAAGAACGGGCAAGTAAGTGTAAACGATCTTAGCGAGTTGTTAGATGTAAGCTCGGTGACCATCAGGAATGACCTGGAACAATTGGAGAAAAAGAATATGCTTTTACGCGCCCGCGGGGGAGCCATGAAAATCACCCATAGCCACGTGGGGGTAGATTACCCGTTATCGGACAAACAGAAAAAGCATCTGCTGGAAAAAAAGGAGATTGGAAAGAAAGCAATTGAATTTATCGAAGAAGGGGATACAATCATATTGGATTCAGGTTCCACTACTTTCGAGATCGCAAAAAATCTGGGTGAATTTGAAGAATTAACCGTTATCACAAATGCCATTAATATAGCGAACTACCTGGCTGAGCAGAAAAAAATTAATGTTATTGTACCCGGAGGTTCGCTAAGAAAGAACTCATTATCACTTGTAGGCATTCTGGCTGAGCGGGGTTTTAAAAACTATTTTTGCGACAAATTGTTTTTAGGGGTTGACGGATTTGATACTGATTATGGCATCTCGACGCCAAACATTGATGAGGCTCATTTAAACCAAATCATGATAGAGATGGCCAGGAAAGTAATCGTAGTAGCAGATTCAAGCAAATTCAAAAAACGTGGATTTGCTTTTATTGCTCCGATCAATAAGGTCCATACGCTGATAACGGACAAAGGCATTCCATCTGCTGAGAAACTTAAACTTGAAGGTATCGGCGTGCAAGTGATTATCGCCTAACCAATCTTCTTCTGCTCGCCTCCCCGTCTTGTCCCTGAAGCTTGCAGGCAGCTGTCGTTTTCTTTTCTGTTACGGTTCACCGTTCCCAGGTGAACCGAATAAGCCGGACTCACAAAAGATCAATGAAGTTTTTCTGTATACCCAACAATTTAAGGCCTTCGTTATCGCTAAGAATTGACCGTTCGGATATTCGACCCGACCGGGAGTCAGCATCTGTTTGGATTCGCCAGGATTAATATTTATCATGAGCACTGGAGAAGCTTGACTTGCCGGCCGAAAGAATGGGCGGTCATGTGATTGCCATTACAAACAAAGCACAATCCTTTACGATGTGGTTTGCTGAAAACCTTGCACTTAATAACAAAGAGATGAATCTCAAAAGATTATTTTCCTTATCAATGGCGGTCCTTTTGTTCATGGTATTGCCTGCACTGGAAATTGCCGCCCAGCATGATTCGGGTTGGCGCGCTTCCAGCCAGACCGTAGAAAAGATGTCGTCATCCCGTCCGCAACTCAACTTCACTGAAGAAAAAGTTCCTGAATACACTTTGCCGGATTTGCTGACAACCCTCGATGGTGAAAAGGTGAATAGTGTGCGAAGCTGGAATCGGATGCGCAGGCCCGAGATCCTCGAACTGTATCGCACGCATGTTTTTGGAAGGGATCCCGAAACAACCTATCAGAAGAGTTTCAAGGTCGTGAAGGTCGACAAGCATGCGATGAACGGGATGGCTACACTGAAGGAAGTCGACGTTTCCATCACCCGGGCGGCTCAATCCCTGGTGATTCGCCTCGTGCTGTTTACGCCAAACAACGCAAAGGGGCCGGTGCCGACCTTTCTGTTGATCAACAACCGCGGGAAGGAGAATACCGATCCAAGCCGTACGGAAAAAAGTCAGTTCTGGCCTGCGGAGGAAGTGATCGCACGCGGATATGGTATCGCGGCTTTTCACAATGCGGACGTAGATCAGGATAAATTCGATGAATTCAAGGGTGGCATTCACGCGCTGCTCGACAAGACGCCGCGGCCGGATGATGCATGGGGCACGATCGCAGCATGGGCATGGGGTGCGAGCCGTTGTCTCGATTACCTTGTTACGGATCCCGATGTGGAAGGCGATAAGGTTGCCGTTCTCGGTCATTCACGCGGCGGTAAAACCGCCCTGTGGGCCGGGGCTCAGGATAGTCGTTTCGCAATGACGATCTCCAATGAATCTGGCTGTACCGGGGCTGCCCTTGCAAGGCGCCGGTTTGGTGAAACTGTGGCTGTGATCAACCGGGCCTTCCCGCACTGGTTTTGCACGAACTACAAAAAGTACAATGACCGTGAGGAGGACCTGCCTGTTGACAGTCATATGCTCATTGCGCTGACGGCGCCGAGACCGGTTTACGTGGCGAGTGCAGGAGAAGACATCTGGGCGGATCCGCGCGGTTCCTATCTGGCGTTACACCACGCCGCAAAGGTGTATCGGCTTTTTAAATCACCTTCGGATCTTCCCGAGGCGATGCCACCTGTGAACGAGCAGGTGATCAGTGGCAAGGTCGGATACCACGTCAGGGAGGGAGGTCACAACATGTTGCTGGAAGACTGGCAGAGGTTTATGAATTTTGCGGATAAGGTGTGGAAGTAGCTGCATATAGTTTACCTTTTCCATTCGCGCCTTGCACCTCCTGTGCCACTGCAGGCAACCGGGGATAAAAATTAATGTGAACGAAGGTCCAGATGAACGAACTGGATCACAATCAGATCAGTGATAAGTACATTGCACGCTGCCACCAATCATTCGTCAAGCTGACTGATCTTGCAGAGCAATATGATGTGATGATATGCGCATCAAACTTCTGTAGGGAGCCACTAAGCCGAAGGCTCCATTGCTCAATTGGGATGGTGTGAATGAGGTCTTAAATTGACTAATCGGCCTCTACATCAACTTTGTCAATTTGTTCCTTTAATTCTTTCTGTACTTCGATTGAATAATATGTGATGTGTAAATTAATTATACTGATATACGGAATGACGAACAAATTCCCAGGCATTTCATAGTAGCTAGTCCCTTCCTCGCCATTGTCTTTGTTTTTAAGGTATCGTCTCCTCGTATCCGACAGATATATGTGATCCAATCCCCCGTCCTTGCTTAAGAGATGTTCAGCTAACATTCCTGAATAGAGTACCGTCCCCTCCTGACAGTCCACGAGTGCATCTATGTAAACGAAATCAACATCTTCCGGTCGTCCGGCCTGACCGGGAAAATCTAAGATCTCGCCGGTGAATAGATAGTGCCACTTATTTTGGAACTGGAAGAAAGTATACTTTCGATCATATCTCAACCCCCGGATAAGGTTTTTGCATACAATGCCCAACACAAATGAAATAACTGATGCCAACAGCAAATACAAGCAAATTTCTTTTGCGTTATGATTTAGACTTGAGAAAGCCACCCTGATTTGTTGTGGTTCTGTTGTTCCACTTAATAAAATTGCTAAGGTATTTGCATCGATATTATAGAAGTATCGGACTGCAAAATTGAATAGAAGAATATGAATGGCCACTGCAGGAAGAATTGTTGCGATCAAAAGATCGCTAAATGTGGCCTTGAAGTATTGCTGAGAAAAAGCACCGGAGAAATACCCTCTTCGAAATGCTAACCCAGGAGCCAATAGGAAAATTAGTGTTAGCGTGGGTATCGCTAAATTCATTTTATTCTTTTACCATGGAATAGGTCCCTACTCTTTTCACAATTACAGAACCATCTCCTGACACGCCTCGTAATTTTTTCGGCTCCTTCTTTTCTTGTGTGACAGCTTCAGAAATACTAGGTCCCTTTCCGAGCGAAATCAGTTTTACCACAGCATTACTCCTTTTGGATCTGCCTGAGTGTAGGTACCATGCCGATACTAGTTTTCTCATAGCTGTCGTGATTAATGGTCGAAATATACGGTAAAACCAAAGTTTCATTTGGCTTGTTTGTAAATTACTAAACCGGCTTTAAAATTCCAACTTCTGGCATCATGGTTTTGATAAGAATTGAACGCTTCAGAGAAGCTTTTGGTTTCGTTTGGTCGAGGCACAATGTAAGAACTTGTCGAGCCTTCCAGATTGAGTTGTTTTATCCGTCCTTCCGCGTCGAAGGCTTCGGTTCAATCGTTGCCTTGCTGACAAAGGAAGACTTTCACTTCCGCTCAGTGCCAAAAGCCATGCGCAAGTTGAGCCTTTTTCCCGACGCATAGCCAACTCCTCTTAGCAGAGGGAAGGGCATGGTTGAATGAGATAACTTGTCAGTAATGTTTAACGATTAGACTCATTTATTTGAATGTGATTACAAATTCCGAAAATGAAGGGTTTTCAAAAGATAGGCAGTGTAAAGATCTAAGAAGTATGCTACAATAAACTTTGTATTGGTTATAGAAAATAGACAAGCCTCCCGCCCGTCAAGAACCACTGAGTATTTCCTTTGGGGTGCCCTCATTCGCGATGGCTTGTCCGAAAATCGTCATTTTGTCTGTGGCCAGGTGAACATAGGCTTTTTATCGAAGCCCCGTCCTCAAAAAAAATAGTTTGATTATTTCCGGATTTTTCCTGAACCGGGCATAGGAATTTTCTCTACTGTGTGACGGAACAGTCGCCGCGTACAGCATCCACCCACCTGGCTACCGCTATTGATTTTCCCGGAGGTTTAAAATTTGGTTTGTGAAGCCGTTCTTGCTTTGGGCCTTTATTAGTGTTTCTCCTTTCTTTCTAAAAGGTCAGGATGTGAAAATCACGGGCGTCGTCCGGGATGCCGGTGGAGAACTGGTTTATCTGGCCAATGCGATCATCCTTCCCGACAGTGTCCTGTTTACATCAGATATGAAGGGTTCGTTCACCGCCAGGGTGAAGACGGGCCCGAAAACAGTTGTGATTTCCTATACCGGATTTGAAACGCTGACCATCATCCGGAAGATCAGCCAGGATACAACATTGACTTTCGTCCTGACTCCAAAAGTGGGTCGTCTTCAGGAGGTTCTGATTGAAGACAGGAAGTTTTCAAATGAGGACATCTTTGAATCAGCCGTTTCCGGTACTCAGACGCTTTCGAAAAATGATCTATCGCGTCTGCCTTCCTTTATGGGCGAAGCGGATCTGCTGCAGACAGTGCGGTTGCTACCCGGGTCGGCCGCGGGAATGGAGGGAACCGCTGATATGTTCGTCAGGGGTGGTGCTGCCGATCAGAATCTTGTCCTCCTGGACAATGCACCGATCTATAACCCAGGCCACCTTTTGGGATTCTTGTCTGTATTCAACCCGGATATTCTGGACAAAGCGGATGTAATCCATGGAGGTTTTCCAGCGGAGTTCGGAGGACGGCTATCATCGGTATTGAACATCAGTACCCTCTCCGGGATTGCGGAAAGAACAAGCCTGTCTGCCAACATCGGTTTAATTGCTTCCCGAATCAAGTTCGAACAACCTATTGTAAAGGACAAGGCAAGCTTATGGATTGCAGGTAGGAAGAGCTATGTGGACAAACTGGTACAAAAAGTGGCAGGGAAAGAGGTCCCTTATTCGTTCTATGACCTGAACGGAAAGCTGATCGTCCATCCATCGAAGTCACACCAGATTGAAATGAGTCATTACAGCGGGGGAGACAATCTGGATTTCCTGCGCGATGTTGACGGGGATGGCCGGGGCATGCATACCACGCACGACGCGAATAATTCCAGCCAGACTTTCAAATGGAGCCATAAAAATTCCAGTCACTGGAAAAATGATCTTTCAATGTTCCATACCGTCTTCGGTTATAATACCCGGAATGCCTATAAGGAGGATTACCAGGTGTCAGCCCGTTCTCATATCGAGGATTTCGGGGCAAAATTTTCAATAGAGAAAGATTCAGTATGGAACAATGCAACCCTTTCTACGGGCCTTGAATGGATCAGACATCAAATAAGTCCGAAAGTCCTCAACTCGGAAGGTTCTATCACGGATCTGGTAGAGAGCGGCGCCTCCGAGGGGAAGATCGTACAGGAATATGCGGCGTTTGTACAACATGAGTGGGCGCCCGTATCGCGGCTAACGGTGAATGCAGGTATCCGCGGTTCGATGGCTGTAACGCATTCCAGGAAATACATCTACCCGGAGCCCAGGGTTTCGATACGGTATGCGCTGAAGCATGACCAGGCTTTGAAATTCAATTATTCCAGAATGGTCCAGTATCTACACCGCATTTCAAACTCTGCCGTTTCTACACCCATCGACGTCTGGTTCCCTGCAACAGACAGCATCAGGCCTCAAACATCGCATCAGTTCGCAATGGCGCTGCAGCGATTTATCCCCTCCCGCAAAATCTTTTTGAGTGTTGAAGGATATTATAAATCGATGGATGATCTGGTCGCTTATGAAGAAGGCACCAATCTCCTGTTCAAATCGGATTTTGAGTCGAGGCTGATCCAGGGAAGGGGAAAAGCATACGGGTCGGAATTCCTTGTGCGCAAAGAGACGGGAAAGCTCACAGGATGGGTGAGTTACTCGGTAAGCTGGTCCTGGAGAAAATATGACGATCTGAACGCAGGCGGA
Source organism: Chryseosolibacter sp. (assembly GCA_049791675.1). GTDB lineage: Bacteria > Bacteroidota > Bacteroidia > Cytophagales > Cyclobacteriaceae > Chryseosolibacter. The sequence continues at coordinate 39,544 of JBARAD010000299.1, read as the reverse complement.
TGGTTTAGGGCACGATACGACCGGAGACATAATGGGGCCATCGTAGTACAATATGCTCTTGGAAAGCGGTGGATGGCCTCTGTACTCTGGGAATACATTTCAGGTGCAAGGTTTACACCGGTGGTGGGACAGCATCTTGCGCTGGCCCCGAACGGCGCCGGGCTTGACCTGATCCCCGAGTTCTCTGCCATGAACAATGTGAAGCTTAGCGATTCACATCGCCTGGACGTGGGTTTGAAGTTGAACAGCAAGGCCGGAGCCAGGTTTAAATGGAACTTATCGATGGGTGTTTACAACGTGTACAATCGTGCCACGCCTTTCGGTCTTGTGATCAAGCAGGATAAGCAGGATAACACGCTGAAGTATTCCCAACCAGGTCTGTTCGGATTGTTACCGTTCATCAGTTATGGATGTAAAATTTAGTGATGTATGAAAGTTTGTGGAAGCGGGATGCTGAAGAGTTTTTACGCATCGGTGATCGTCATGACGACGGCCCTGGGGTTATCATCCTGTATGCCGGACCCACTGGACGTCGATGACCTGAATTTCCCCGGAACCAGGATTGTCGTATCGTCGCTGATCCTTCCCGATAATTCTGTGGCCATTCTCCTGACCAAATCAATCGGGGCGCTGGAAGCCAGCGATGACAGTGATCCACGGGACCTGATACCCGAGATAGCGATTAACGACGCGGACGTGACGATAACCGTCAATGATTCGATATACAACCTGAGATTATTGCAGGATGGCGTCTACCAGTCGCCCGGCATTCCGTTGGTACCCGGAAGGGAATGTCATCTGAAAGTCGTGAGCAGGTCGTTGGGTACTGTAACGGCAAGCACCGTCGTGCAGGCGCCGATCTATTTTGATACCGTTAACGTTGAACCCTACATCAATGAGTTTAATGATTATTGGGCACAGGTGACGTATACCATAAAGGATCCTCCTTCCCCCAATTACTACTTGCTCAATGTTCAGAAGGCAATAAGAAAAAATATGGTTGAAAGAATTCTGAAGCCAGATGCGTATACCCGGCAGGTGGAAGACAAGACATTTGATGCTCAGGAGTTTTCCGAGATGTTCCGCGCCATGCACAAAACCTTTTATCCGGGCGACAGCATCGAGGTGTCGCTGTCGAACGTCAGCCTGGATTATTTCAACTATGTTACGTTGAGGCTGGAGAATCAGCTCGAGCTGGTTGAGGTCTTCAGCGAACCGATCTATTATCCCACCAATATCCGCGGGGGAAAGGGTTTCTTTACGCTGCATTTGACGGATGTGAGGGTTGTAGTACTCTAGGTGTTAAGGTGTTAAGGGTGTTAATGTGTTAAGGTGTTAAGGTGCTCATGGCGTCTCGTCCTCACTGGCTTGCCAGGAGGCTGAGTTGTGGACAATCGAACAACCAACAACCTATAGATATGAACTCAGGTTCTTTCTCGTAATGATCTCAAGCGGAAAGAGATGCCCCGCCGGTTTCTTGTTGAAAAGGAGGAAATTCGAGAGATGGCTGAGGCCTACGTACGCTTGCTGTTTTGAATTCTGGTTAATCAGAAAGTCAATGATACCTTTGTTGAGCTGGATGACATTTTCCCGCAGGAGGTCGTAGGCTACGAGTCGTATTTCGTTCTTGCCATGCGCTTCAAGCATACTCGACACGATAGACGCTCCTTTAGACGTAGTGACCAGCAGTCCCCTCAGGTCTTTTGCAGAGAGCAGCTCATCAATCTCTTTTTTCAGCGTTTTCTTATGGGAAAAGCTAAGGTCAACACTGATTGCCTTATTTCCGCCACCTTCCAGTCCCTTGAAATACTCCTTGAAACCCTTCTCTTTTTCCGACAGGTGTGTTGAGTTTGAGATGTCGTCATAGATATGGAGAATAGCGTACGTGCCAGGCGCGGTCTGACTGATCTGCAGCAGCTCTGCGCCAAGCTGTCCGCTTTGATACAGATCCTGACCGACGAAGCTTAGCGGGTTCGTTCCGGGAATGTCATTATTAAAGAGTACAAAAGGAATTCCATTTTTCCGGCAGAGTTCAAAGGCCGTCACAGCCTCCTGATGAAAGATGGGCGCCATGAGAATGCCGTCGGGTTTGGCACGGATGGCCGACTTGATCGCTTTGACGAAAGAACTTTTGTCGTACAGGTCGAACCACTGTGATTTGATTTGCAGGCTGTATTGTGTCCAGTCATCCTGTGCCTGCAGTATTCCGTCCTGTGCAAACTTCCAGTATTCGTCCTGGGCCGGATCGGGCACGACGGCGATGACCGTAAAGGATTTATTGGATCCAAGCGTGCGTGCGATCAGGTTTGGCGTGTAACCTGTCTTCTCGATAATGGCCATGACTCTTTTGTATGAGTCTTCGGCGACCTCGCCGCGTTGATGGACTACACGATCAACGGTGCCGACAGAGACATTGGCGAGTTTTGCGATGTCCTTCAGCCGTACTTTCTTCTTCATAGGTGTGGGCTCCGGTTCGGATCCAAAGATGGCGCATCTCTTTCACGTCAGTCGGGATTTTTTTTAAAGTGCTTATTTAAAGGTAAAACATTTTCAGTGGTTCCGCATTTTTTTTGTGTGATGCACTGACATGCGGACGGGTCGGGCCAGGCGTTGGAATCACAGAGGCCCGTCAGCCTGAAGTTTTTTTGGCAAATACGCTGACCGTGTTTGCGCTGAAAACAGGGCTGTCGGCAGCCGTCCTGGTGTTAAATCGTTGATAGACAGGCCGGAACCGTCCGGATCCGGTCCGGATCGGATTAATGTCGTTACCGCACACGGAGCCGCCGTGTGCGGTAACGAAATGATATTTTTCCTTTGAAATAAAAATATTACCGTCTACCTTGGTTTTCGATCTGAGAAATGCCGCGAGCATTTCAGACATGAAAACCCAAACATATTTCAACATGAAGAAACCTTTACTGATTTGTTTTTTGCTGTTAATGGCAAAATTCGCCTGCGCGCAGACGTTGACCGGAAAGGTCACGGCCAATGACGGAGCTCCGATACCCGGCGTATCCGTCGTCGTTAAAGGAACAACGGAAGGAACAACCACCGATGCTGCCGGAGACTACTCCATCCGGCCCACCAACTCCGACGCTGTTCTTGTATTTTCTTTCATCGGCTTTGTCACCCAGGAAGTTGGGGTGGAAGGCAGAAGCGTCGTTGATGTCGTACTTTCAGAAGATGTCACCCAACTCGGCGAAGTGGTTGTCACCGCGCTGGGGATTTCGCGTGAAAAGAAGTCACTCGGATTCGCCACCACCACCATCGAAAACAAGGACCTCACACAAACGGCAACACCGAACTTTGCATCTGCGCTGTATGGTAAAGCTCCGGGCGTGCGTATCGCCACGACACCCGGCGGCGCGACCAGCGCGGTCAACATCACGGTACGCGGTATCAATAGTATCACCGGAAGAAATCAGCCGCTCATCGTGCTGAACGGCGTTCCGGTCCGCGACGGCGAAGTCAGCAACAACAATTATTGGGCGGACCAGCGCCTCCGTGGAAACGGGCTCCTGGACATCAACCCTGAAGACATTGAGAACATCTCTATTCTTAAAGGAGCATCGGCCGCGGCCCTATACGGCTCTGATGCCGTAAATGGCGTGATCCTCATTACAACAAAGAGCGGCAAGGGTACAAAAGGATTCAAGGTTGATTTCTCCACCAGCTACAGCGTTGACAATGTAGCTTACCTGCCCCGCTATCAGAATGTCCGCGGACCGGGCGCCCCGCTCAACGTGAACGATGGCGGCCAGGAGGATGATGGCTTCTTTTACTATGATACCGACGGCGATGGTGTGAAGGAAACCCGAGGCGTGTTGGGATTTTCCATCAACTTCGGACCGAAGTTCGACGGTCAGCCTACCATGGCATGGGATGGTGTCGTTCGGCCCTACGAAGCTCAGAAGGATAACTACGCAGGATTGTTTCAGCAAGCGCACAACCTGGTCAGCAGTATTGCCGTGTCGCGGGGCGGAGAAAATTCAAGCACAAGGTTCTCGTTCACACGCCAGGAAAATGAAGGGGTAAGTCTCGGCTCCGAAAACGACAAGAACATCTTCAACCTGAACAATAATTTCAATCTGGGGAAAAAATATTCCGTGGATGTCGTTGTGAATTATATCAATCAGCAGACGAAGAACAGACCCTATTCGATCGATCGCCTGACGAACAACTTCACAGGGATGATCGGCAGATTCGACAACGCCGACTGGTATCTTCAGAAGTACAAAACGAGCAGGGGATACAAGTTCGTAACAGGCTCCAATCAAAGCCTCACGCCTGAAGAAAATATCATCTACAACGGCGTGAAGGTCGACCTGTTGGACTACGTGTGGCGTGTCAAGGAGAACCTGTCTGACGAACGCAGTGACCGGGTGATCTCCAGCATCACCAACACCTGGGAGGTGACCAACGGATTGAAATTACGCGGCCGGGTGGCTGCCGACATTACCTCACTTCGTACGGAGAACAGAAACTCCACTGAGATCCCGCTCACGTTCGGAAATTCAGGAGAGTTCTTTATGGAAAATTACACGAACAGCCTGATGTACGGAGATATCATGCTCATGTACGGCAAAAGCATTACACCGGATATTGACATGAATGTAATGGCCGGATATTCGGCAACGAAAGAAGTGCATTCGACGGTGTCAAGGTCAACCAAGGACGGGTTGAGCACGGAAAACAGGTTTGATGTTTCTGCATCGGTGAATATTCCTAACAGCAACTCATTCCGCGCCTTCCTGGTAAAGGACGCCTTTATCGGTACGCTGAACGGTAGCTATAAAAACTTTCTCTTTCTGGAGGGAACGATCAGAAGAGACCGTACTTCCACCATGCACCCGTCGAACAACAGTTTCGTTTACCCGTCGGTGAACTCGAGCTTTGTTTTCTCTGAAGCGTTCGACCTTCCCAGGTTTCTTTCCTATGGAAAGATACGCGGATCCTGGGGTATCGTTGGAAATTATCCTGACCGGTATCTTGCCAACATCGCATACGATCAGAACACGTTGGGCGTACAGGCCGTGGACGGAAAGCCCGTGTTGTACACGACGCTGGCGGCAACGTTCGGCAATGACAACATTAAGCCCGAGCAGAAGCACGAGATTGAATTCGGTCTGGAGACCAGGCTCTTTAATGATCGCATAGGATTTGACTTCACGTATTACAACGGTCAGATCCGGGATCAGATACTTCCGTTGACCACACCGTCGAGCGTCGGGGCTACTTCGGTGCTGACAAACATCGGTACGCTGAGGAACAAGGGAATCGAGCTGGCGCTTTCCGGCACGCCGGTCAAGACAGCATCTTTCAACTGGGATGTTCTGCTGAACATCGCGAGAAACACAAATGTTGTCGAAAAGCTCGCTTCGGGCTCGGATGAACTTCTTCACGCAGATTATGATGGCAACGCTGCACAATTGAAATCAATCGTCGGGCAGCCCATGGGCGACTTCTACGCGCATCCCGTAGCACGTACAGCGTCTGGCGGTATGATCGTCGATCCTAACGGTATGTATAAGGTGGATCCTGATACGATGGTAAGAATCGGTAATGCAATGCCGAAGTTTGTCGGTGGCCTCATCAACACCTTCAGCTATAAAGGCTTTTCCCTGAGCGCCGTGCTTGACTTCAGATACGGCGGATACGTTATGCCGACAGCCATCAACTGGATGATCAGCCGCGGCCTGCTCGAAGAAAGTCTGAATTACATGGATGCGGAACACGGTGGCCTGAGTTACTACGAGGATATTGATGGAAACAGGGTTCCCACCAGCGGGGCGCAAGGTCCTAACGGCGAAACGGTTTACAACGATGGCATGATCCTCCCTGGCGTAAAAGGTGATGGTACGCCGAATGACTACATCGCTTCTTCTGCTGACTATTACTGGACTGTCTACAACTGGGGCGGCCCGCAGTACAGTCCGAATACGAGATACGAATTGTATATCCAGGAGAACAGCTATGTCAAGATGCGTGAGCTGGCGCTAAGCTACCGATTGCCTCAATCGATCTCCAGCAAGATCCGCGCAACCAACATTGAGCTATCCGTTTTTGGCCGCAACCTCTTCTTCGTGTACCGTACATTAAAAGATATGGATGCAGAGCAGACAACCGCTGGATCGCGGTGGTATCAGAATCTTACCAACGTGGGTACAAACCCTTCAACCCGCACCTTCGGTGGTTCAGTAAGGGTTAACTTTTAAAAACTTCGTTTATGAAACAGCTCAATAATATCAATAATATGAAAGGAATACGTTTCTTCGTGGCCGTGCTGCTTTTGGCGGTGTCGGCCTGTACGACTGACGACTTTGAGGAAAGCTATGCCGATCCCTCAAAGATCTCAACATCTTCAGTTGAGAAACAATTCGCGGGCTTTCTCGCTTCAAACCGCGAATATGTAGTGCCGAGCTACTGGAATTATTTCGTCGTGTTGCGCACAACGGTTAACCGCTACACCCAGGCCGTTGGCTGGGTGAACTCCACAGCACAGTATGTGCCGGGCGCCGGACTGATCACTAACCGGTGGGACAACTACTACGCCCTACTGGCGCAATTCAGGGAACTGGAAAAGATATATGCGCAACTGCCCGAGGCTGAGCAGGCTGATAAGAGAATCTTCATGATCGCAGCCAAAATCTATCTGTATGACCACACGCAGAAGGTTGTGGATCTCCATGGCGATATTCCATTCTCGGAAGCGGGAAGGCTGAGCGCAAATGGGGGCGACTACCAGGTATCATTTCCGGCGTTTGATGACGCCGAAGCGATCTACACAACGATGCTGGATGACCTGAAGGCTTTTGCCTCGGAGCTTAACTTAATTACCATCCCGGATCCGATCCAGGCAGGTTTTTCAACCCAGGATTTTATAAACGACGGTGATCTGGATAAATGGAGAAAGTATTGCAACTCCCTTCGCTTACGTATGCTCACACGGGTTTCGAAGGCTGCGTCTTTCCAGTCGAGAGCAGACTCGGAGATCGCATCTGTTCTTGCAGATCCTTCCGCCTTTCCCGTTGTGACCGACAATGCAGATAATATCCGGATCGATATCCAGGATCTCAATTCCGCCATCAACGCCACTGGTTTTCGAACCGGTCTTGAAGACTGGAATGGAAATATTGCAGGCAAGGCGATGATTGATCAGATGTTGAACACTTCGGATCCGCGTTTGCGTGTCTTGTTTGAACCCGGCGCAAAAGCAGGTGGTGTGTATAAAGGTCTTGATCCGTTGTTAGCCGCATCTGATCAACAGCAATTGGTGGACGGCGGTACGATCGCGATCTACAACCGCTCAACGCTGAGCCGGAATCAGTTTTTTCCCGGCATACTCATCACCGCCGCGGAAGTCAATTTTCTGATAGCCGAATACTACCTCAAAGCTGGAAATGATGGAGCCGCGGAAACTGCCTACAACAACGGGATCGCGGCGTCGGTGGAACAATATTATCAGATCAGGTCCGTCAGCAACGACAACACTGCTGGCGATGTAGCTCCGGTAACGGCCGGGGAGATTGTATCTTATCTGAATGAACCCGGGATAAGCTGGAGCAATGCTGCCGATATGGATGAGAAGTTAAGACGACTTGCCGTTCAGAAGTGGCTCCACTTTAATGTGGTGCAGCCCATTGAAGGATGGGCAGAGCTCAGACGCCTGGATCTGCCGAACCTGACTTTCCAGGTTGATAATTCCAACGCGCAGGAGTTGCCTCCATACCGATGGCTGTACGCTCAAAGTGAAAATACTTATAATACGGCCAACTATAATATGGTCAGGGCGAATGATAATCTCATGACGAGGATTTTCTGGGATGTTGAATAGATACTTGTTGTAATGTCAAAAGGGGCTGCGGGGACGCAGCCCTTTTTTGTGTTGATGTTGTGCGAATGTGTTAAGGTGCGAATGTGTTAAGGTGCGAATGTGTTAATGCGGTCCTAGTCCAGGTCATAGCCTCCTTTGCAGTCGAGGCAGGCGTTGGCGTAGGCGTCATATTCGTCGAAGGCGGCGCCGGGCTTTCCGAACAGGGTGATTATTCTGTCAATACGTACCTGGGCTTCCGGGTCCATGGTGATGAATTCCCCTTTTTTTTCCACCTCTTCCAGCCGCGCGATACTACCCTGAACTTCCTCAACCATACTGCCTTCAGAGAAATAGAAGATCTTTCCAATCGTCCCTTTCTCAATTTCTTCAGCAATCACTTCTTTATAAACGTATTGCACCGGCGTATATGAACTATCCATATTTCAGCTATTTGACCTGAATATAATAAATAAGTCTCCCATTAACACTTTAACACCTTAAAACCTTATCACTTAGTTCAGCCTTAAAAAATACCTTAACAATTATTTAACCTGCGGTTTCCCGTAGCCTCATATCACCTTTTTAGTTTTGTTAAGATTCAATGCAGCACGAATGTCAATGGCCATGGTATGGGTAAAAAAAAGCGGGACGTAGAACTGGTTGTATTATCAGATATTCATCTAGGCACGTATGGTTGTCATGCGGATGAGTTGCTTCGCTATCTCAAATCCATCCGGCCCAGGAAGATCATTCTGAATGGAGACATCATTGACATGTGGCAATTCAGCAAGCGTTACTGGCCGAAGTCGCACATGCAGGTGATCAAGCATTTCACTTCCCTGCTTACGAAAAATACGCGTATCATATACCTTCCGGGAAACCACGATGAGATGCTTCGGAAGTTTGCAGGCTTCCGGTTGGGTAGCTTTACGATTGACAATAAGGTCCTGATAGGACTGAATGGGAAAAAGGCATGGATATTTCATGGTGACGTTTTTGATGTCACCATGCAGCATTCAAAATGGATCGCGCGACTCGGAGCGATAGGCTATGACATCCTGATACTGATCAACCGAATGGTGAACTGGTTTCTGGAAAGGTTTGGACGCGGGAAGATCTCTTTGTCCCGACGTGTAAAGGACAGTGTTAAAAGCGCGATAAAATTTATCAATAACTTCGAAAAAACGGCCGCCGATATCGCCATTAGTAATGCGTATGACTTCGTTATTTGCGGTCATATACATCAGCCCGAGATCCGTAAAATAATTACCGAAAAAGGACAGACACTCTATCTGAATTCAGGCGACTGGGTTGAGAATCTGACAGCACTCGAGTTTGATGGAAGGGATTGGTCCATTTACCGATACCATGAAGACAAGGCGGCGCAGGGGATCAAGCTTTCCAAGCGCTTCAAGAACAAGCTCGACAATGATCTGATATTCAAAGACCTTGTAAATCAATTTTTAGCTGCAAAAAGGTGAAGATCTTATATGCCATACAAGGCACCGGGAATGGCCACATTGCAAGGGCGGAGGATATTATCCCTGTGCTTCAGCAGTATGGTAAACTTGATCTCTTCGTTAGCGGAGCGCAGGCCGATATCAGGCTGGATTGTCCCGTAAAGTACAGATCAAAAGGGCTGAGCTTTTATTTCGGAAAGAGCGGTGGAGTGGATCTTTTGAAGACGTTCAGTAAGAACAGTGTACAGAACGTATACAACGAGATCAGGTCGTTCCCTGTTGAAAAATATGATCTTGTTATCAATGATTTTGAGCCGATCACTGCATGGGCCTGTATCCGGAAACGAATTGCTTGTGTGGGCCTGAGTCACCAGTCAGCGCTGCTTTCCCCTTTGGTTCCCAAACCTAAAAATTATGATCCTGTGGGTGATTGGATCATCAGGAATTATGCTCCGGTGAAGACATGTGTGGGATTTCATTTTGCTGGTTTTGATCAAAATATTTTTACACCTGTTGTCAGGAGGCGTATCAGGGATTCGGTCGTAACGGACCGCGGGCATTACACCGTCTACCTTCCGGCCTATGATGACCGGAAGTTGTTACCACTCCTGAACAGGTTTCCATCTGTCCGTTGGCATGTTTTTTCCAAGCACGCGAAAACTGCTTATCACATCGGTAAAATTTCAGTCTATCCGGTGAACAATGAGGAATTCACCGCAAGCATGACATCATCGGCAGGTGTCTTGTGCGGCGCAGGTTTTGAGACGCCGGCGGAGGCGCTGTACCTCCGGAAGAAACTACTGGTGATACCCATGAAAAGACAATATGAGCAACACTACAATGCTGTGGCCCTGAAACAAATGGGGGTTCCGGTAATTAAAAAGTTGAAGAAAAAATCCTTCAGGAAGATTGAAGACTGGCTTGATACATCTAAGAAGGTTCATGTGGAATACGAAGACATTGCGCAGGACGCTGTCGGGAGAGCGATCGCGCTTGCAGAGCATGCAATTTCTAATAAATCAATAATATATTCTTGATCCCCGCGTAATATTCCGGCGGTACATTCAGCCAAAAGTGGGTGCAATGTCCGGGAATGGATCGCTTCGCATATTGCTGGTGGATGATGATAAGGACCTCCTTGACCTTTTAGCATATAATTTCGGAAAGGAAGATTTTCTCGTCAAGACTGTATCAAAAATAGAGAAAGCTATTCCGGCGGTTAAGAAGTTTAAACCGGACCTTATCGTGCTTGATTTGATGATGCCTGACGGGAATGGTATTGACCTTTGTAAAGAAATAAGAAGCATTGGCGCCTTCAGGGATGTTTACATTTTTATCCTCACGGCCCGATCGGAAAATTACTTTCGGGATGCCGCCCTTGAAACCGGTGCCGATGAATTCATCGAAAAATTAAGCGGCATACGGGCGCTGACCAGCAAAGTCAGGGCTGTACTGAAGAATAGATTCATCATTAAGAAAGGGGTTTCCCTTCTGTCCGCAGGTGATCTTCTCCTCAACAAACGTCTTGAAGTCGCTTATTTCAGGAACCAGCAGCTCTCTTTGAGCAAGCCGGAATTCGAGATCCTGTTTTTCCTGATGCAGAACCCCGATAAACTGATTTCGCGCAAGAGCCTGGCAAATATGATCTGGGGATCAGAGGTATACGTCGTACATTCCTCGATTCAGCACCATATTGAGAGCCTTCAACGAAAGGTTGGTATGCAATGCATTGAGACCATCCACAGAGATCATTACCGTTTCAATTCATCGCTTGGTAATTCGAGTTCTTTCGTGCAGGCAAGTTCCGAATAGAAGGCTGCACTGCCTTTCTTTGTGCGTTCCCTGGTGACGGGATCACAACCGTACAATCCGAACTGGTAGGTTGGACCCAGGTTCCACTCGAAATTATCCCAGCTGCTCCAGTGGTAATAGCCCTGCACATCTGCTCCTTTTTTCATGGCATCCAAAACTGCTTTCAGATAGTCCTTAATCGCTGTTACGCGTTTCGCATCGTTTTGGGTGCAGAAGCCATTTTCTGTGATAATGATCGGCTTTTTGTATTTATTCCAGAAGCGCAGTATACATGCCTCCAGGCCTTGCGGGTAATATTCCCACATGTCATCGTGTGGCTTGCCTGATCTTTTCAACTTTTCCGGTGAATTGATGAATGTTATCGGAAAGGGATCAAAACCTATCCTGGCATAATAACTCATCCCGAAGAAATCGGTTTTCCTGAATCGAGTCTCGGCGTAATTCATATAACCCCAGTCAAGCACCGCAGCAGGAATTTTGCCGAGCAGATTTTCACCCTCAAAAAGCGTGGAGTTATGGGAAATCCCCACGGGTTTCCCAGGCGCTGTTTGTTTGATGTGATCGAACAGGATGTTGTGGGCTTCGGCCATGTTATTGATCACCCGCCTGGCCAGGAGAATATTTTTTTTAAAGGGAGGGAATTCTCCGGCCACATAAGCCATGCTGGTGTACAGATTCGGCTCATTGAAAGTGTTCCACATGGAGACAAACGGACCGAAGATGCGTACCAGCTGTTTCCCATAATCGATCCAGCAGGCAATGTTTTCATCGTTTTCCCATCCGCCGCGATCCGCGAACCAGATGGGGTTGGCGAAGTGATGCATGACCATCATGATGCTGACGCCACGCTCGTTAAGTTGTCTTAAAAGTCTTGTGTATTCGCCGACAGTCTGACGGTCAAACGGTGCATAGGGAGAACGTTGCAGCTTGCTCCACATCAGGCTCATCCGGTAGTGTGGCGCAAGCGAATGGATGATCCTCACATCTTCTGCTGTTCTTTTTTCATGGTCGGTCGTGCGGGAGAACTTATAGCCGTCCCGTGAGTGGACACCGATCCAATCATGTTCGAAGGGAGTTTCAATCTGATAGGCCGATGTACTGGTTCCAAAAATAAAGTTATCCGGGAATCTGTGCTTCATTGGACGAAAATAGGAGTTAAAAGGCAACACGTTAAATTACATCCGGCATTGGAAAAGTCCCCATACGGATATGCCGGATGATCGTCGGGTTTCAGAATGGACGAAGCAAGGGATGAATGGTTGTGGTTGCTGTCTGGCACCCGCGGCTTGTTTAGAGATTCAGGTAAATGCGCGATCTGTCGGAACACGGAATATGGGGATGAATCGCTATTTGTTGCTGAACATATTCTTCCCTGCAGGTATTTTGAATCCCTTTGACGTCTGGAGCGCCAATAGCCTTTGGTCCTCGAGAAAACCCGCGAATACTTTTTCAACTGCTTGGCAAAAAGGTTCAGCGGAGGGTAACGGGCTGCAGAAATATTCTTCCGGATGTGTGAGGATGCTTTCCTTTGTTTCCTGAACAAGACGCAGCCATTCCTGGATAGCCATGTCCCTTCTTCTTTGACTTAGAATGATCTTGACGTGTCTGAGATCCCTGTCAAACTGCTTTTTATATGTCTTGATACTGGGCTCCAAGGTTTTTGTTTTTTTTCACGAGAGTCGGCAACACAAAAAGTATAGGACGATGCGGTGGCCTTTAAAAAAGTTTGCCGTTTCGAAATTGCACGCGCTGTTCAGGGCGAAACGAAATAACACTCCTGCGGATGCCTTCAATTTTGTTCAGACGAAAGTATGAACTAAATCAGCACGGAAAACAGACGCGCGTTGACTTAACAAAAAGGTAATTGCCACGTAACAATGCGTTGTTCTTGCAGTTTGCCCGATAGGCTCTCAGACTTAACAATTTCGTAAAGTTCCATTGCTTCACAGGTAATATCACGCGCGGTTCTTTGTGGTGAGATGCAAACTAAAATCTTAGAACACATGAAAAAATTCTTATCGATGATGGTCATGGCCGCTTTGATGCTGGCATTTGTGGCCTGTGAAGATGATGAAACCACTCCTGACGGGCCCTCGATCACGGCTCCGGAGATCACCAACACACAGGTGAGCAACAGCGCTGATGTCACCTTTGAGGTGACCGTGCCCGGAGGATTTAAAAGTTATGAGGTAACTGCTACCGGCGGAACCGCGACGAAGAAATCTGAACCGGCTGTCGGAGCCAAAACCGGAGAAATTGTAGTGACATACGTGGCTGACGCGACGCCGGGTGCTGGCGCTGTAACGATTGCAGTTACTGATAATAATAACAAGATCGAAACAGAAACCGCCCCGGTCAACAAGACTGAGCTTCCGGTTCCTGATGTTGTCGTTGTAAGCGGACTGATCGAATCAAATCAGACATGGACCGCGGACAATATTTATGAGTTGGCGGGCCGGGTGATCGTGAAGACCGGCATTACGCTGACGATTGAACCCGGAACGATTGTAAAAGGACGCGAAGGACAAGGTATCAGCGCGTCTGCGCTCATGATCGCAAGAGGTGCAAAACTCAATGCTGTCGGCACTGCAGACGCACCCATCATCATGACCAGCGTGCTGGACAATATCATGCCGGGGCAGGCAGCAGGCACCAGCCTAACAGAGGCCGACAAAGGAAAGTGGGGTGGCCTTGTTATCCTTGGAAATGCGCCGATCTCTTATTCCGGTGCGACGGAAGCGCAGATTGAAGGGGTTCCGGGAGACGAAGCGTTGGGCTTGTACGGTGGTAATGTTGCTGACGACAATTCAGGCAGTATTCAATTTCTTTCCATTCGCCACGGCGGAACGGAAATATCCGGCGGAAGCGAGATCAATGGTCTGACCCTTGGCGGCGTTGGAAGCGGAACGACGATCAGCGATATCGAGATCTTCGCAAACGTCGATGACGGCATTGAGTTTTTCGGCGGATCAGTCAATGTCTCCAATATACTTGTGTCTCATCAGGGTGATGACGGTGTGGATATAGACCAGGCGTATGCCGGTACCGTTGACGGATTCATGGTGATCCACAGCGGAGATACAGATAAAGGTCTGGAGATCGACGGACCGGAAGGATCCGCCAATGCCGCCGGAAAATTTACCTTAAAGAATGGCACGATCGTCGGACACGGTAATGTCGGCAATCCTGCTGATTTCAAATCAAAGGCACAGGGTACGGTAGAGAATGTGATCTTTAGCGGATATGATGCTGGCCAGCTGATTAAAATTGCAGCCAGCTATGATGGTGCTTGCGCCTCCACATCAAATGCTTTCAGAAATCTCGTGGAGGGGAACCTCGTCTTCACGAACGTTAAGTTTACGGGATATGCAGTAGATGTGTACGCCTCCTCCGGTACCTGTGATACCACGGCCGATGATGCCGCTGCCGCGGGCCTTATCGTGTCTGGGGATACTGCAACGGGTGCCCCTGCCGTTGAAACCTGGAGCTGGACAGCCTCTGCTGCAAGGTCGCTGATGAATTAAAAAAAGACAGTGGTTAGTGAGTGCATGCCCCGCCTTCCAGGCGGGGCTTTTTTTTGGTGGTGCACCCGACTGATGTTCTGGCTCCGCTTCCAATGTTAATTTAATGTAAACAAATCCGCAGATGGTCCCCGCAAACTTAAAACGAGCGTAATCTGAGAAAAACAACCAGGTAATGTCGGGCGGATACTTTTGCTGTATCAAAAGATGCAAGCAATGAAAAAATTACTCTTACTATCCGCTTTCCTCGCATTCAATGCCGGGGTCATGGCTCAGAATGGTTTTGTCCGGGGAAAGGTCACCGATGGTGAAACGGGTGAAGGATTGTACGGCGCCACGGTGATGAAGCAGGGAACAGGTATCGGCGTCGTGGCCGATTTTGATGGAAATTACTCCCTGTCACTTGAGCCCGGTCTGCACACCATCGTATTGACATTTATTTCCTTTCAGACACAGACGATCGAAAATGTCGAGGTGAAGAAAGGTGAGGTAACGGCACTTGATTTTGTAATGGCGCCCGTTGCATCCGAACTCGCGGAGGTAGTGGTAACAGGTGAGGCATTAAGAGATTCCGAAACCGGCATCATGACGCTCCAGCGCAAATCACCGAATGTGGTCGACGGCGTGTCCAATCAGAGCTTCAAAAAGACCGGAGACAGGGACCTTGGCACCGCGATGGGACGGGTTACGGGTGTCTCCGTGCAAAGCGGGAAGTTCGTTTATGTCAGAGGCCTGGGTGACCGCTATACGCGTACGACCTTAAACAGCATGACCATCCCCGGCCTTGATCCCGACAGAAACGATGTTCAGATCGATATCTTCCCCACCTCAGTGCTGGAGAATGTAATTGTCTATAAAACTTTTTCCCCCAATCTGCCGGGTGATTTCACCGGTGCTATCGTTGACGTGGAAACCAAAAATTTTCCGGAAGTAAAGACGACGTCAGTTTCACTGGGATTCAGGTTCAACCCCGAAATGAATCTCAATAGCAATTACCCGAGTTACCGCGGAGGGAAAACCGACTGGCTTGGCTTTGACGATGGAACCAGGGCTTTACCGTTTCCGTCTTCGACCATGGTGCCGGATGTGGCCTCATCCGATCCGGAAGCCGTTGAGTCGCTTACGCGAAGCATGAATCCTCAACTGGCTACCGAGCGCAAACGCAATTTTCTGAATACCTCGTTTTCTTTCAGCCACGGAAACCAGATCAACAAAGACAAATATACCCTGGGTTATACAGCCATCTTTAATTACCAGAGCCGGTTTGAATATTACGACAACGTTGAATTCGGCGATTATACCAAAGATGACGACAGGGCCGATCATGATTTTTTCGCCGAAGAGGTGAGAAAAGGCGAACTGTCGCGTACAAATGTTCTGTGGAGCGGATTATTGTCAGGCGCCATCAAGTTTGACAAGCACAATTTCTCGGCAACGATCTTCAGAACGCAGAACGGGGTCTCTGAAGCTTCCGACAGGATCAGCCGCGACTATGATCAGACGCAGGCAACATTGGATGAAAACATCCTGACCTACTCCCAGCGCGCGGTGACAAACGGTTTGCTTACGGGCACACACCAACTGGGCAAACTTCGCGTTGACTGGAAGAATGCAGTGACCCTAGCAAGGACCTATGATCCCGATTTTCGCGAAACCGCCATTGATATCAGCAATCCGGAGATGCCGACGCTCAACACCGGCGCCGGCGCAGGTATCAGGAGATTCTGGCGCGACCTGAATGAATTCAATGAAAACCTGAAGGTGGATTTTACGCTTCCCTATGGAAAGAACAATAAGCTCCAGTTCGGCGCGGCGGGTCTCTACAAGGACAGAAAATTCGAAGTGTTCAACTACCGGATCAATACAACGGACCGCTCAGGTGTTCCTGTCGACGCCGATTATTTTCTGAAGGATGAAAACATCTGGACGGCAAGTGAACGACGGGGTACATACCTCGAAGGCAACCCGGAAGCGACCAATAATTATGATGCCAGTTCCACCGTCTATGCAGGATACCTGATGACAGAAATGGCATTCGGAAAATTGAAGGCGGTTTACGGCGCCCGTTTGGAAAAAGCTGACATGTATTACACTGGCGTTGACTCCAGGGGCAGTGCATATGAAAATGATAAGACGTTAAATGAGATCAATGTTCTCCCCTCTGTAAATCTGGTGTATGGATTAACGGAGACCATGAACGTGCGGAGTTCCTTCGGGCAAACCCTTGCAAGGCCTTCATTCAAGGAGAAGTCCGCAGCCCAGATCTACGATCCTATCGCGAAGCGTTTCTTTAATGGAAATCTGGACCTGAAACAAACCTTGATCAATAACTACGACGTGCGTGTTGAAAACTTCTTTAAGAACGGTGACATGGTTTCCCTGTCAGGCTTTTATAAAGCCTTTGACGGGCATATTGAACTTGTCACCTATGATGTGGCGCCTGATAATGTGAAGCCGCGTAATGCCGGGGCGAGTCAGGTGTATGGAGTGGAATTCGAACTGAGGAAAGGACTCGACTTTGTCAGCCCGCTGTTGTCAGGTTTGTCAGTCGGAACCAATGTGACCCTCGCCAATTCGAAGGTGGATCTGAATGCTGTGGTCGTGAATGAAAGTGGGCTCACGGAGTTCCAATCGCGCCAAAACAATGCCCGTGACGGAGAACAGGTTGAATCGACCAGGCCTATGGGCGGCCAGTCTCCGTACCTTATCAACGCCTATCTGAATTATTCCGATACCAATGGGTTCTTCAACGCAAACCTTTCCTACAATGTCCAGGGTGAGAGTTTGCTGGTGATTGGCGTGGGTGCAATTCCTGATATTTACACACAACCTTTCAACAGCTTGAATCTGAACGTGTACCGGGATTTGGGTGTGAATAAAAATCACCGCCTGACTTTTGGGATCAACAATTTATTGATGGCTGAACGAAAGGATCTTTACAAAGGGTTTGGCGGCGCGGAAGCCGTGTATTCCATCTTCAGACCAGGAAGGACGTTCGCCCTTACCTATGGATATAACTTCTGATCCATTGGGGTAACCTGTTGCAGATACCAGTCTCAGGGACCGGCACAGCTTGCGCGTGCTGGTCCTTTTTTATTGCATGGTTGAACGTTCTGAATTGTTCGCGACTGGATCCTGCAATGTTGGATTTCTTATTATCATTCGATCTTTTCCAGCATATCGACAAACGTTGCGCGCTCACCTTCGGGTGTCATGCCCGCTGACGTGATATGCACCTTGTTGCCGGCAACTTTTTGTTTGAATTTGACCTGTTCGCCGCTGGATGGATACGTTGAGAAATCCACCGTGGTGAAAATGCTGTCGCGTTCCAGCGTGTAAGTACCGTAGGAAACACCGTCAAACTCCTTGTTTTTATGATCCATCCGCATCCAGTGGGTAGGTGTGACGATCAGCAATCGTTTGTCCGAGGCATTAAAGGATGAATTGTTCTTGCCATCCGGTGTCGTATAGCGCGCGGAAAGCTGGTTCCATGTCCCGATCGCGGGATTTTTGGAATGAGGGTTCACATCTGTAACGCGTTTGAATTTCAACGCCTCCAGGACGATCAATTTTCCGTCGGGCCTGACAATGGTGCCGGACTGCGTGAAGACATCGCCTTCCAGCTTCCAGGTAAAATCGACTTTAACATTCTCGAATATCTGAACAGAAGCCTGGGTGGGGATTTCAATATATTTTTCTCCCTCCAGGCGGACTTGCCCCGCCATGGTCCGGTTAAAGAGCAGCGAGTCTCCATCGACATCCCAGGCAATGAGCATATAATGGGTAGGGGTGATGATCTTGGTTTCCTTCACCGCAGTTGTATCCAGAGAAAATGGCTCGCCATCCGCGTCGATACCTTTGACCGATATCATTTCCCACGTACCGATCAGCGGGTGTTGCGCAGCAACCTGTGCACTCATCACGTATACCGATAGGATCAGAAAAATCAGGGCTTTCATAAAAGGAAGGTTTTGAAGGATAACATTTCAGTTGATAAGTTGGGACTGCTTAATGAATATAACAAAAGCAGGGCAAAAATAAAAGCGCGCGGTTCAAAGTACCCCCACCCGCACGGCGCGGATAGAAATGAACCGGTCGATGAAAACGGAGGTCCATGACATGAGGTCCCCGGGGAATAGACACATCGGTTTCTGAAAAAGTACGAATGCTGTGAAAAAAAAATAGTAAAATCTGAAAACTGCCAAGGAGCGCAACCGTGTGCAGGATTTTTCCCTATGTTTGAGATATCTTCTTTTTAAAAAAAACGGTTTGGGAAGTTGAAAATCACACGGACTGTTCTCATTTTTTATTTCGTCATCCGGATTTCTGTTTTGAACCGGTCTTCCAACATATATACCTCATTTCCCGAATGAAAAAGATCCTGGTAATAAGTGTCCTGTTCCTTTCTTGTTTATCCGTAGAAGCCCGGGACGAGAACCTTAACCCGGTGAGAATGGCGAAAGCTCCGCCAGGCCGTCCCAATATTGTGATCTTCGTCGGGGATGACCTCGATGCCGATGATATCGGGCCCTATGGAAACAAGGTGGTAAGGACACCCAACCTCGACAGACTTGCGAAGGAGTCATTGCTTTTCACGCGGACCTTTGCCGGTTCGCCAACCTGCAGCCCTTCCCGCAGCACGTTGTTTACCGGGCTGTTGCCATTCAGACACGGGGCCCATGGAAATCACAGTGGCGTCAGGGAAGATGTGCGCTCCCTGGCGCACTATCTCCAACCACTGGGCTATCGTGTTGTCATCGCAGGTAAACTGCACGTAGGTCCTGAAAACGTTTTTCCCTTTGGGCGCATTTCCGGCACGAATGTTCCCGAACCGGGTTTTGAAAAGAAACCGGGTCTGAATTTTGACCTGAACATGGATCCTGTCGACACGTGGTTATCGGAAAAAGGGAATGAGCAGCCCTTTTTACTGATCGTTACGGACCATAGTCCCCACGTGATATGGCCCGAAAGATCCACCTACCATCCCGCGGACGTGGAGATACCCTCAAAGCATATTGATACGGAGGATACGCGGGTTTCACGTGCCCGCTACTACGAGGACATTACCAAAATGGACAGCAATGTCGGCAAGCTGCTGCATAGCCTCGAAGAACATGCGCTGTCGGAAAATACGGTGTTTGTCTTTACCGCCGACCAGGGGCCGCAATGGCCTTTCGCGAAATGGAGTCTTTATGATGACGGGCTACAGGTGCCCATGCTCGTGCGCTGGCCCGGACAGGTGAAGGCCAATAGCCGTACCGATGTGCTTGTATCGCTGGCGGATGTGTTGCCTACTTTTGTTGAAATCGCCGGGGGAGAAGCTCCTGGACAGATAGACGGTCAGAGTTTTTTGAAGGTTCTCACGGGGGAGAAGAATAATCACCGGAAGGAAGTATTCGCCTCGCATACCGGTGACGGGATGATGAACCGTTCACCAGCCCGCATGTTGCGCAGCGGACGCTATAAATATATTCTGAACCTGGCGCCGGAAAATACGTACCATACGCACATCGATCATGCCAAAGATCATGACGGGGGCCGTGAGTATTGGGACTCCTGGGTGGAAAGATCAAAGACGGATAAACATGCCGCTGCCGTACTGCAGCGATACCATCATCGCCCTGCTGAAGAGTTCTATGATCTGGAGGCTGACCCGGACGAAACGAATAACCTGGCCAATGACAATACATATGCACAGTTGATCGCCGGATACAGGACCCGGTTGGCAGCGTGGCGCCAAGGTCAGGGGGACTTTGAAACCGGCCCTGAACAATTGAACCAGGAACCGCGGGTAAAAGGACAGAAACCTGTAGCGCCGTATGTCTTTGAGTAGGGATGGCAGTTGAGATTGACAGAACGTAGATGACTAATATAAATTCAAACAGACACGGTCATGGTCTTCATTGACGCACGGGCAAATTTCCCTTCAACATACAGGTCCTTTTAAAAAATTCACCGGCCAAATTGAACTTCAGTGACCGATTTTTCCGATGTGAATTGCCTTTTTTCAGCCGGATGAAAATTCCTGCACCCAGAAATATTATCAAAAGGGCGTATCTTGCCGCTGGTTGAATTTCAAGAAGTAACAGATTTTTTGCCAACCGTTCGTCATTCCTGACCTGAACGAGATGTATTGGTTTTGTGTACAAAGAAAACGCTTTGATATGAATTTGATGAATCCCCTGGTGGTTGTCGAGGATGATTGCGATGATCTGGAGATGATCCAGCTCGCCTTTAGAGATTTAGGGTTTTTAAACGAGATCAAGATTTTTACTACAGCCGAAGCGGCCTTAAAATTTCTATATGAATCTGCCGTAAGGCCTTTCCTGATCATATCCGATATCAACATGCCGAAGATGGATGGCTTGAGTTTTAAGAGTCAGATTGAAGCCTGCGGAATTCTGAAGGAAAAGTGTATCCCGTTTGTATTCCTGTCAACGGCCTCAACACACACTTATATCACCAGAGCATTTGAATTGAAAGCCCAGGGTTTTTTTGAAAAAGGCAGCACGTATAGCCAGCTTAAGGATTCCATCAATGCGATCTTAAACTATTGGCAAAAAAGCAGGCATGTCGCCTGAACCGCGCGATTCCGGCAACTATCATCCTTACGTCAAAGTCCTGCCTGCCGCATTAAACGCTAATCCGCCGCCGGGCTTATTTTCTTCTCGTCAGTGCACCAATAGCGTTGAAGTTGTGTTGCATTATCTGATCCATTTAAATTAAACCATGCTGCCAAACAGGAAAAGGATTCTCATTGTAGAAGATGACGATGACATGTTGTTTTTGCTGGAACAGGCCCTTACCGGGGCCGGGTACGTTGTTGAGTCATGTAAGGCTGGTACCGGTATCGTTGAGTCTAAGCATACGTGGCCCGATCTGTTCATTCTTGATAAGAATCTGCCGACCATAGATGGCCTGGCATTGAGCAAATTCCTGAGGTTACAGGAACATACCAGGCACGTTCCAATTGTTATGATTTCCGCGTATCCGTTAAAGCATCGGGCAGATAAGGCAGGGATTGATCACTTCATTCAAAAGCCATTTGATCTGAATCACCTGCTGGATGTTATTGCGCAATGCTGTGAGATGAAGTCTGGTGAACCGCAAGTCGTTTAAAGCCGGCCTGTGACGACGTTGCAGTTATATCTTGAAGGAAAGTTTCTGTCGTAACTTACTTATAAGATAATTGACATTTTGCGGTATATTGGGGTCCTCTTAATCAATGCTGATGAAGGTACTGTATGTGGATGATGATGCTGACGATGGGGAGATATTCCAGGAAGCAATAAGAACGATAGACGCCTCTATCAACTGTGTCATAGTTTCCACAGGAATGGAGGCTATACAACGAATTGCAGAGGAATGTCCGGATTACATTTTTCTGGATTATCACATGCCATTGATGAACGGTGTGGAGGTCTTGAAGGAAATTCAGTTACACTCCTGCTCTAAGGAAACAAGGATTATCATGTATTCAACGACAATGAATGATCTGACGATGAAAGAATGTAAGGAGCTTGGGGTTTACGATTGTCTGGAGAAGAGCACGGAGTTTCTCTTGCTTTGTGCTGTCTTGAAGAAAGCGTTGGGACTCGGCTAAAGATGGCGCTGATCAGGCGCGTATTACGCGTGAAGCACGCCTTTTTTCTGAATGTTGATTCCGAAGTCTCTTATTTCCGGAGATGTCGCATCCTTCAAATGAACTTTACGACAGCAAGGTACGTGCATGTGCATGTATAAGAGACGCAAGGCAATCCACCTGAACTAGTGCCGGCAAGGCGCAACGTCACCCGGCGTTTATAAACAGCGCGTATCGACATCGTTGTATTGACCGGCGTCGAAATTAAGCGTTTTACATCCGCTGGCTGATCCTGCTCCTAAAGCATCACCTGTATGGAACGTAGCCGACGATTTCGTCCCATCGGCTTTAAGAAGTGCGCGCGTGTACGCGGTTGCCAAATGACAACGGTTCGCCGGTAGCAGTTACCGGCCATGGCTGGAAACGCGGGCTTTCCCTGGAGCCCTTCTGACAGGCTTCCCGGAAGGCGCGTTTCAGAGCATCACCTTTTCAGTGATCGGCGTAAGCCTTTCTACTTCCACAGATTCTACCCGTTGGCCATTGGTCTCTACATTATAGATGGTTTGGGAGCGATTGACAGGCTTGAGAACTTTGACCTTGATTTTGCCATCCAGTAAATAATCCTGGCCCGGCTCGATTTTAATTAACATTTTTATTGACGTACTAAAGTGGGAGTGCAATATTAACAGAATTAAGGGTGCGTTCCCTTATTGTTAAAAAAAAAATCTTGTGGTCCAGAGATCTTTCTACAACCTTCTGATTTACAGGCCAACGCTCCACATCGACATGCGAATCATCCGCTTCGGGCGGACATCGTTTGACACTTTTCAGGCGCCGATCAAGGTCTGAAAAGGATGACTGGTATGCGATATCAATCTTCCGTTTCCATGACCGCTATCATGGATGCCCGGGGTTGTTTCCCCATAGCTTTCCTGTATCTCCGGATTGTGCATGAGGCCCGGCATTGAAACAGAATGTTGTGGGATGAGGGGGCATGTGTTAACCGGTTCTGTATGTTATTCCGATTGAGAAAGAAATGACTGCATTTTTCATCCTGATCTTACTGCCATTGCTTTTAGTCCTGTGGATTGTATTTACCCCGGTTTACCTAAACATCAATACCGATCTTGAACAATATGAGATCAGGCAGGCGGGAACACTCAGGATTTCGTTCCATCCGTGGCACTCGCCGGCGATCAGGTTGAGGGTATTTGGTTTCACGATCAACATGACTAAAAAAGAAAAACGCACCCGACCGGAACCGGCAAAAGGACGCAAGGAGAAATGGGCAGTGAAAAGATCGGCTTCAGCATGGCTTTCCCTGCAGAGGGGTATTTTCAAGAGCTTCAGGTTGAGGAAGCTGGTTTGTACCGTCGATCTGGATGACGTTGTCGCCACTGCCAAAATGGTTCCTGTCGTCATGCTGCTGAACAGAGGTGTGGTCTCCTTCAGCACCAATTTTATGAACCGGAATTTTCTCTGCCTCGAAATTCAGGGCCGGGTCTATAAGATCCTTTGGACTACGATTCGATTTTTCACAAAAAAATAGGTGGTTATGGAAATAAATTTTGAAACATTATTGCAGCGGCTCACTGAGTTTATTCAGAAGGAAGCCAAGACAGAGACCGTTATCGGCGAGCCATTCAAGCTTGGCGAGTTCACCTGTGTGCCCGTTGTGCGGGTGGGGGTTGGTTTTGGCAGTGGCGGAGGCGAGGGCGATTCTGCGAAGACAGGCAAAGGGCATGGTGGCGGTGTCGGTGCAGGCATTGGTATCGATCCTATCGGGTTTCTTGTGACCAAAGGAAATGAGATATCCTTTATAAGCACGCAGCAGAGCAAAGGACTATCCAATATGTTTCAACAGGTACCTGATCTGATCATGAAATTCATGGAGAAGAAGGAAACAATGAAAGCGTAAAGCACCGATGCGCGGTTTTCTGCAGACACCGGGACCATTTTGTGTTTGGCGGAATCTTGCGGTCCCTGCTTGACCGCGCGCTGGTTTCATTGTCACGCCGATTCAAGGAATGATGATCTTCATTTTTAATTGTTGGCCAATGTCCTTAGCAAATTCGATTTAAAGAACACGACGGAGCTTATTAAGAAGATTGTGGAGCAAAAGATCAGATTTTAGTCTGGATAGGTGCATGTAGTTCTTACGAAAGGAATGCTGCGCAAGCTTCAGGCCAGCTCATGTTTAGAACTCTGTCCCTTCCCCCAGCAATCGAGATTGTACGCTGTGGTCTCCGCGATTTTAGTCAGAGCTTCCTGTGTTAAGAAAGCCTGGTGACTTGTAATCAGCACGTTTTGAAAAGTCATCAGCCGCGCAATAACATCGTCCTGGAGGATATCGTCTGAGTGGTCGACAAAAAACAACCCCTCTTCTTCTTCGTACACGTCCATTCCGAAGAAGCCGATCTTTCCTGTTTTCAAGGCGTTGATCACGTGCCGCGTATTCACCAATCCACCCCGGCTCGTGTTGATGAGCATCACTCCCTGCTTCATGTGGTCAATGCTCCCTTGCTGAATAATATACCTCGATTCGCTTGTCAGCGGAAGGTGTAAAGTGATGATATCGGCTTCACGAAAGAGTGTCGAAAGATCGGTGTATTGTACATGATACAGGTTTTTCAGTTCTTCGTTTTCATAAGGATCGCAGGCGAGCACCCTGCAATTGAAACCGTTGAGAATGCGCGCGACCACCTGGCCGATTTTTCCTGTCCCAATGACGCCCGCAGTTTTCCCCGACATGTCAAAGCCTGTTAATCCTTCCAGCGAAAAATTCATATCCCGGATGCGGCTTTGTGCGCGAACGATCTTCCGGTTTAATGCCAGCATGAGGGCGATGGTATGTTCGGCAATCGCCGCAGGAGAATATTCGGGTACCCGCGCAACTTTCAAGCCAAGACGCTGGGCCTCCTTCAGGTCTACATGATTGAATCCGGCGGAGCGCAGTGCAAGGTACTTCACTCCGGCATCCCTGAGTTTTTGCAGAACAGGGGCAGAGGCATCGTCATTTACGAAAATCGAAGCCGCCTCGCACCCCTTCGCCAACGCTGCTGTTTCCAGGGTAAGGCGTGTGTCTGAAAAATGCGCTGTGTGATTTCTAAGGGCTTTCGTCAGATGTTCCCTTTCAAACTTCCGGCTACTGTAGATCAGAACTTCCATAAGAACAAAATTTAACTAAAAAAAGTCAAAAGACTGTCCTGGCGGATTGACTTATTAAGCGCGGAGAAGAAGTGCGTGTCCACCGATCTGTTGGAAAACGTCAGGTATGTCCTGGTGCAGACCGCTGATCATCTGTAACGCGATCACTTTCAGAAAATTGAAACAACTCCCAGGGCAGGGATCATCAAAAGTGACCGTCTGTCAAAAAATATCATCCCATTGGCTGGTGACTACCTACTTTCAAATTCAGCTTTACTGAATGGTGAAAATTCAAAAAATTTATTCTGTGAAAAAGTTATTTCTCCTGTTCCTGGTGGCATTTTACGTACCTGGGGTGGAATCCCTGACGGTCTATGCGCAGACCGGAAATACCTATCAGGCGCTATCCAAGGGTTTTGTAAACCCACCGAACAATGCCTATCCCAGTGTGTACCACTGGTGGTTGGGGGGCAATGTGGATACAGTGCGCTTGAAAGAGGAGTTGCTTTCGTTTAAGAAGGCGGGGATCTCCGGATTTACCATTTTCGAAATCGGATCGCGCGATACTGTTTTCGTGAAGAGCGGACCTGCGTACTTGAGCAAGGAGTCCCTTGAGGTAATCAAGTTTGCGGTGGATGAAGCCGGCAAACTTGGTCTGGACGTGGGATTGAATACGGCCAGCAGCTGGAATGCGGGGGGCACGTGGGTGACACCCGAACATGCAGCAAAATCGATCTACTATTCCAGATTGAAGATCAACGGTGACGGAAAGCAAAAAAACAGATTGCCTTTTCCGGAAATTCCGAAGAAGGACCCCTGGGGAAAGACCAGACTTATCGAGTACGGAAAGGATGGCAAGCCAGTATTCTATCAGGAGATCGCTGTTTTAGCTGTGCCCTCGAATACGGGAAGCCAGGCGCTCGATACAGCAAGCGTTATCAATGTTTCGCAACACTACAACCCGAAAACTGAAACGCTCGACTGGAAAGCGCCGGCAGGTGAATGGGAGATCCTGCGATACATCTGTTCCAATTCGGGGGAAAACCTCGTACTGCCAAGCAAACATTCAGCAGGTCCTATCGTGGATCACTACGATGCTGCAGCCACTGAATTTCATTTCACCTATATCATCAACAAGCTTCAATCAGCGCTGGGTGATCTGCGGAAGACGGCTCTGAAAAGTCTGTATATGGCAAGCTATGAAATGAAGGGCTTTACCTGGACGACAGGCCTGCCAGCGGAATTTAAGAAGATCAACGGTTACGATATTGCCAAGTTGTTGCCGGCATTGTTCGACGAGAAATTGTTTGCTCCCCAGGTTCAGGCAAACTTCAGGGCGGATTTTCAAAGGACGTTGTCTGAACTGATGATCAATAATTTCTACAGGAAATCCAGGGAAGTCTGCAACAAGTATGGATTAAAGAATAACAGCGAAGCAGGTGGTCCCGGGCTGCCCCTGCACAACGTTCCCGTAGAACCGATCAAAGCGCTGGGAAGTCTGGATATTCCCCGGGGAGAATTCTGGATCCATCACGGACGATTCAATGAAAAGGGCATCGACATCATAAGGGTGGTGAAAGAGATCTCCGCGGCTTCGCACATTTATAATCGCAGAATTGTAGAGTTGGAGGCATTTACCTCTTTTCAGCAATGGGGCGAAGGTCCGTTTCAGATGAAGCCTTCCGGTGACCGCGCTTTTGCGGAAGGAATGAACAAAGTCGTCGTGCACGGTTCGACGCACAACCCCCCGGGTACCGGATACCCCGGTATTGTGTATCACGCCGGCACGCATTATAATGATAAACGCGTGTGGTGGCCCAAGGTTAAGCCGTTTAATGATTACCTGGCGCGCATTTCATACATTTTGCAGGAGGGCGATTTTGTCGCGGACGTGCTTTACTACTATGGAGACACGATACCCAATTACGGAGGCCACAAGAACAGTCGTTTCACCGCGGGACCGGGATATGATTACGAGATCGTCAATACGGAGATCCTGAAAGAGGCGGTTGTGAAGAACAAGAAAGTGGTATTGCCAAGGAATAATGCGCAGTTCAGTGTGCTGGCCCTTACCGATGAGGACAGGATCAATCCGGAAGTGCTCTTAAAGATTCAGGAGCTGGCCAGCCAGGGAGCAACCATTGTTGGCGCAAAACCGAAAACCGTTTCCGGCTATAAGGTCGATCCCAAATTGCCTGGCATCATTGATAGGCTATGGTTAAATGTAGAGAAAAGCCAGCTGCCCGGAAGAGGAGGAAAGGTGTATTCAAATGTCGAAGCTTCAGACATGCTGGCGTCAATGAATGTTGTTCCTGATTTCAGCTATCCCGGCAAGGAGTTTTTTGAGCTTGACTATGTGCATTACGCCAAGAATGATCTGGATTTTTATTTTGTGAGAAACACCACATCAGAATGGATCTCCAGAAATTGCAGTTTCAGGCAGAAGAACAGAATACCTGAAATCTGGAATCCCGTGACGGGCGAAATTGTGCCTGTAGCGATCTATAACCAGGATACTCAATACGTAAATCTTCCGCTTTCCCTTCCGCCTTATGGAAGTCTGTTTGTTGTATTCAAAGACGGCAAGCAGACCGCTGCGTATGCGCAGATCCGCAAGGGTGAACAGCCCCCGCTTCTGGATCACACCAAAGACGGAATTTACTTATGGGAGGAAGGAACTTTTGACCTTGGAACGAAGGATCAACCTAAAGCGGTCAAGAATGACATGAATGTCCAGCATGTTGACGGCGCCTGGGAGGTGTTTTTTCCGGAGGGATGGGGTGCTCCCAGAAGGGCAATCTTCCCGCAGCTCATTTCATGGACGGAGTCTGATCAGGAGGGAATAAAATATTTCTCCGGTATCGCTACCTATAAAAAAACTTTCCAGTATGAGGTCAACGCAGACGCACTGAAGAAAAAGAAACTTTACCTTGATCTCGGCGATCTCTCTCATGTCGGCGAAGTCTGGCTGAATGAGAAACCGTTGGGCATTACATGGGCGAAACCTTATCGCTTCGACGTCACCGGCATCCTTAAACCAGGTGACAACACCCTGGTTATTGAAATCGCCAATACGTGGTCAAACAGGTTGGTTGGGGATGCCATCAGCGGCGGCAAGTTTACAAGGACGAATATTACGAATACAAATGTGTTTGGGTTAAACCACACACGGGTTCAGTGGAAAGAAGTTCCCCTCATCAGATCCGGTTTGTTGGGACCTGTAAAGGTTTATACCATCAAACCTGTTGAATAACGTCCACTGCTGAACTTGATGAAGATCCTGATACCAACGTGTCAGGATCTTTTTTTTTGTGAGGAGCGACAATATTTGTTCACGATGGCGATGCTGGCACCTGTAAGTGTGTTCAGGTACATGAATAAATTTTCGTAAAATTGCGTTTTAATACCGCGATAAGTCTTAACGTTTTTACTTTTAATGATACTTCCTGTGAATAGAGCCGGGTATTTTTTTCTGTGTGCGATCATGCTGTTCGTTTCATGTACGAGGGACAGCAAACCGGAATATCCTGAAGACCGGATTGTCGATAACACCCGCTTTAAAAAGGTCCGTTTGGCCGGTGACCTGGATGAGCCGATGGAAATGGCCCTCGCGAAAGACGGTGGTATTATTGTCGTGGAAAGAAAGGGTGCGATCAAATACTATGATCCAAGGGCGAAAGCGCTATCCCTGGTTCATACTTTAAAGGTATTCTCCGGATTGGAGGACGGCCTGCTTGGGGTGGCACTGGATCCTGATCACGCTACCAATCACTTTGTCTATTTTTTCTATTCTCCGCCGGGTGATGCCGAGGTGCAGCGGGTTTCACGATTCAGGATGGAAGGCAAAGCGTTGGATACGCTGTCCGAAAAGGTGATCATTGAGATTCCTACGCAGCGGAAAGAATGTTGCCATTCCGCCGGCTCGCTTGCCTTTGGCCCTGATGGAAATCTTTTTATTGCTGTGGGTGATAACACCAATCCGCATAATCCTGGTTATTATAATTCCATCGATGAACGCAAAGGCCGCGAATACTGGGATGCGCAAAGAACAGCCGGGAACACCAACGACTTGCGTGGGAAAATATTGAGGATACATGTTGAGGAGGATGGAAGTTATTCCATTCCGGAAGGAAATCTGTTTTCTGAAGGCGACTCACTTGCGCGGCCGGAGATCTATGTGATGGGATGCAGGAATCCGTACAGGATTTCTGTTGATCCCAGGCGTAAGTGGCTCTTCTGGGGGGACGTTGGACAAAACACCATCGATAACCCATCCAGGGGACCGATCAGCTATGATGAGTGGAATGTGGCAAGGGAGGCAGGCTTTTTTGGCTGGCCGTATCTGGCCGGACCCAATGCCGCCTATGCCGACTTCGATTTTGCAACTGATAAGGTCGGACCTTTTTTCGATGCGCAAAGGCCCGTCAATACTTCTGTCAACAATACCGGTATCCGGAATCTTCCGCCTGCAACAGGAGCGATGATCTGGTATTCTTACGATGAATCCAAAGAATTTCAGCATCTGGGAACGGGAGGGAAATCGCCAATAGCCGGTCCGGTATATTATCAGGACCTGTATCGCCATGCGGGCACGGATAGCTCCGCGGCGCTCCCTGCCTATTACAATGGCAAACTGTTCATCGCCGAATGGCTGCGCGACTGGATCAATGTAGTGACGCTTACGGAGGACGGTAAAGTACAAACCATTGAACCCTTTATGAAAGGCGAAAAATTTTCGCATCCGATCGAACTTGAAATCGGACCGGAAGGTGCGCTGTATATCCTGGAATATGGCTTGAACTGGTTCTCGAAAAATGATGATGCCGCACTCTACAGGATTGAATATACGCGCGGAAACAGACCTCCTGTTGTTAAACTTTCCGCAGGCAATGCCATTGGTTCTACGCCACTGACAGTGCAGTTTTCTTCCGAAGGGACTTTTGATCCTGATTCAGCATCACATCTTGAATACGCGTGGTATTTTGATGGGACAGAAGTCCAGTCAGCGGAAGCGAATCCCACCTACACCTTTCGGGAAAAAGGAATCTATAACGTGAAACTTCTTGTATCGGACGCCCAGGGGAAACAAACCGCATCCACCGTCGAAGTCCGTGCCGGGAACGCGATGCCCGAGGTCGCGCTGAAGGTTGAGGGAAATCAAACTTTTTACTGGCACAATAAACCTGTCAGATACGCTGTCGAAATACAGGACAAAGAGGATGGAAGCCTGCGGGAAGGGACAATAAAACAATCCGACGTGAGCATTAATCTCACATACTCAACCATGGGCACAGATATGACGTTGGTGGAGCAATCGGAGGACTTGTTCAATAGTTCGGCTACAGGCTGGCAGCTAATAAAGAACAGCGACTGCAAAGCCTGTCATGCTATCAACGATAAATCTGTTGGTCCGGCTTATCTTCAAATTGCGTCGCGTTATCCTCAGGAAAAGAGCAACATCGAAAAGCTGGCAAAGAAAATTGTTTCCGGTGGGAGCGGAGCATGGGGCGAAAATGTGATGTCCGCGCACCCGCAGCTGTCTCAGCAACAAGCGGAGGAAATGGTTTCCTTTATTTTATCGCTGAAGAATGACGCGCAAGCCACGAAGCCACTTCCCATCGAAGGGACGTTCGTTCCTGATTCACATTTGAAAGATCAGTCGCGGGGTGACTATATCCTGACTACTTTGTACAAAGACAAACCGATAACTGGTGTCGGATCAAATACGGTAAGACAACGTATCATTTTCAGGAGTCCTGTGATGAATGCAGTGGCTGCCAATGCGGAGAAAGGAGTGACGAAGTCCACCCGCGAAGTCGCTTTTACCGAAAATGCGGCATGGTTGTTATTCGAAGACATCGATCTTTCGGATGTCAGGTCGATCACGTTCCTTACAGCGTCCCATCAGACTGGCGGGCGACTTTCGCTAAGGATCGGTCGCCCTGACGGAGAAGAAATTGGCAGTGTGGTAGTTTCAAAAGACAACCGAAAGCCCGCGCAGCTGAATGGGGGAGAACTTCAATTTAACTGGAACAAAAGCCGGACGGAGCTAAAGCAAAAAGAAGGTAAACAGGATCTTTATATTGTATTTGAAAAAGACGGAAGGAGCCACGAAAATGAATCAGCGGCATTTCAGTTGCAGTCACTGGAAGTTCATCGCTAAGCCCTGATAGTCCGCGGCATCCCGACCACCCGCTCACTGGCGAAAAAATAGGAATCAGCGCGGCTGTAAAAAGTCATGCCAACGGATCTGCTATTTTATCCATTTTTTTTGCGACCTGTCATTGAAATATGTTTTACATTAAAGGCCTCAACAAACATACATTTCCCGGATGCAGGTCCCCGATAAAAAGGTTCAGAATGCTATACCTGTTGCGTTGACAGGTGGCGGTGAAATGGGCGAACGGATCCGAAACCTGGATTGGTCTAAGACCACCCTGGGGCCTATTGACCAGTGGCCCAAAACGCTGCAAGCTGCTTTAAGCATTTGTATCAATTCAAACTTTCCCATCGCCATCTACTGGGGGGACGATCTTATTTTGCTGTACAATGACGCCTGGAGTCCCATACCCGGAACCAAGCATCCCTGGGCCCTGGGGAGACCTGCAAGAGAAGTATGGCCTGACATCTGGCCCGATATCGAGCCGCAGTTTGAAAAAGCGTTTAAAGGAATTCCGGGTGGCTCGAAAGACGCACTCCTTCCGATGCAACGTCATGGCTACAAGGAGGAGTGTTATTTCGATTTTACGTTTACTCCGATCTATGGTGAATCGGGAAAAGTAACGGGGGTGTTTAACGCTGTCATTGAAACTACTTACCGTTTTATCAATGAGAGACGGTCCTTCCTGCTCCAACGCCTGGGCAGCGCCATCAATTCGATATCACTTACCACGGAGGTAATTGAAATCGCGAGTCAGGTGTTGGAGGGTGGTAAGGTGGACATTCCCTTCTACTGTATTTATCAAGGGTCAGAAGCCGACGGTTTGGTATTACTGAGGCAGTCAGAAGATCTTTCAGGCGTGGAGAATCCCTGGCCTGTAGATGAACTGGTTCGCGGTGGAAATGCGAGACTAATCGCGGGTATTGACAGCCCTCCTTACGCAATCGCGAAAAGCTTTTGGCCGGAAATCCCAAACGAAGCATATCTGAGTCCGCTTTCGGGAAGTGACGGAAAGTTAATAGGAGCGATTGTCCTTGGAATAAGTCCCAGACGCAAATTTGATAAAGACTATGAAGCATTCTGCGACTCGGTTTCAAAGATCATCAACGGAGAGTTGAACACCATCATCACACTGGACCAGGAAAGAAAACGGTCGGAAGCCCTCGCCGAAATTGATCGTGCAAAGACAACGTTTTTCAGTAACATCAGCCATGAATTCAGAACACCGCTGACGCTCATGCTGAGCCCGCTTGAAAATGTTCTGGAAACAGGCGGGAATTTGACATCGGAACAACGCAGAAACATTGAAGCATCCTTTAGCAATACCCTGAGGCTGCAACGACTGGTCAATACGCTGCTGGATTTTTCCAGGATTGAAGCAGGACGACTTGAGGCAAACTTTGAACCTGTCGACATCGGAAAATTTACGGAGGGTCTTGCAAGCAGTTTTCGTTCTGCCATTGAAAATGCAGGGCTGGAATACAATGTCAGTATCAATTCAGTCGGCACGCCGTCGCACGTGGACGTGGAAATGTGGGAAAAGATCGTACTCAATCTCATTTCCAATGCTTTTAAGTACACGAAAACAGGAAAGATCGATGTGACGGTAAAACAGATAGACGATCACATCCAGTTGTCGGTTGCCGACACAGGGATAGGGATTTCAGCGGAGGATATGTCCAGAATTTTCCAGCGGTTTTACAGGGTTCATAACTCTGAAGGGAGGAGTCAGGAAGGCACGGGTATCGGGTTGGCGATGGTAAAGGAACTGATCAACCTGCATCGCGGCCAAATTACCGTTGAAAGTACATTGGGCAAGGGTACCAATTTCACGGTTGAAATTCCGGCAAGTCAGACAGACGCTAAGGCTGGGCAAGGCAAGAATCAAAAGAGAACGAAACCGGAACAGCGCTTTTCATTCGTTGAAGAAGCGAGCATGTGGGGTGATGGTATTCAACATGAAGGATCTTCAGGTATGCGCTCAACGCAACCCCTTGCGGATGCAGGCGCCCCCAAAGTCTTGGTCGCAGATGATAATAGCGATATGCGTCACTACCTTCAGCGATTGCTTCAACATGATTTTAACGTTCAGTCCGCATCGAACGGTGAGGATGGATATCGCCTGGCCCTTGAATGGAAACCCGATCTGATCCTAACGGATATCATGATGCCGGGTCTTGACGGGTTCGGACTTCTGAAGAAACTGAAAAACAATTTGTCCACCCGTAATACGCCTGTTATTTTTCTTTCGGCGCGTGCCGGGGAGGAAGCACGTGTGGAAGGTATAGAAGCGGGAGCTGACGATTATTTAACAAAACCCTTCTCGGCCCGGGAGCTGATCGCGCGCGTAACCAACCATATCGCCATCTCCAATATCAGGAGAAAAACTGAAAGAGAATTTTACAATCTCTTCCTTCAGTCGCCTGCTCATATCAATGTGATGCGCGGGCCTGAACATGTACTGGAATTTTTTCATCCACTCGGAATTATCTTTACCGGCAGGGACGTTACCGGTATGACGATTCGCGAAGCGTTGCCGCAGGTGGAGGGGCAGGGATTCTTTGAATTACTGGATATGGTGTACAATGAGGACAAGCCTGTGTCCCTCAAGGAAGCTAAAGCAGTATTAACGGACAGCCAGGGCCAACCGAAAGAGCATTATTTTAATATTACGTACCTTCCCTGGAAGGATGTTCAGGGTAAGATCCAGGGAGTACTTCAGTTCACCTTTGAAGTCACTGAGACCGTGAAGGAAAGGTTGAAAGCTGAGGCGAGTGAACGCAATCTCCGATCGATCGCTGAGCAGGCGCCGGTGGCTATGTGCGTGTTGAAAGGAAGGGATCATGTGATTCAAATTGTCAATGATCCGGTGCTGGAGATCTGGGGCAGACAGTATGACGAAGTCATCAATCGCCCTGTGGCCGAGGCTATCCCGGAAGTGGCTGCGCAGGGCCTGATTGAAGTTTTGAATGATGTTTATAACACCGGAAAGACTTTTTTTGCCAATGAGCGTCCGCTCGAATTTATCAGGCACGGAATCCCTGAAAAAGTTTATCTCAATTTTATTTATGAACCCCTTCTCGATCCCGAAAAGCAGATTGAGGGTATCATAGCGGTGGCGGTAGACGTTACCGAACAGGTGAAGTCCCGTAAGATACTTGAACGGGCACAATCCAACCTCAGGAATGCGATAGAGCTGGCAGAGCTCGGTACCTGGAATATTGATCTCTCCACCAATCTGGGAGATTATTCTCCGAGGGTAGCTGAATGGTGGGGTCTGTCTGAAGCAGGGGCAACTTTTGATGAAATGCTTCATTGCGTGCATCCGGACGACCGGGAAAAAGTAAGGCTGGCAGTGAGCAATGCCACGCAGCGAGCTGGTCATTTTAAAGCTGAGTATAGGGTTATCAGCGCAATTTCGGGCCAGGAACGGTTTATTCAAGCCAACGGAAAAGTCTTCTACGACGATGATAACCGGCCGGTCAATCTAAGTGGTATCGTGAGGGATGTGACCTTATTCAAAATGGCGCAACAAGAACTTGAACGCCAGGTTCATTCACGGACAGCCGAACTCGTTCAGTTAAATAACGATCTGAGCCGTAGCAATGAAAACCTCCGGCAATTTGCGTACGTGGCAAGCCACGACCTGCAGGAACCACTGAGAAAGATCCAAACATTTTCAGACATGGCCAAGGATCAGCTGGGCGATGAAGATCAGGTGAAAGCATTGTTGTCCAAGATCGATAATTCTGCGGCGCGAATGAGTGCCCTGATCAAAGATGTGCTCCTCTATTCGCGTATCACCAATGATGAAAAGAGGCTTGAGGATGTTGATCTGAATGAAATACTGGAAAATGTGAAAACAGATTTCGAGTTGCTGATTCATCAAAAGCGCGCGCAGATCGGGAGCCCGTCACTGCCAGTGATCAAAGGCAATAAATTGCACATTCACCAGGTTTTCAGTAATCTTATTGGTAACTCTTTAAAGTTCTCAATGGAAAATCCTGTCGTTCAAGTTTGTTATGACATCACCTCTGGTGATGGGGTCCCGGATAACTTGGATAAGTCGCACAATTATTATCGGTTTGAGTTCCGGGATAATGGAATAGGTTTCGACCCGGAATACAGTGAGCAGATTTTTGGTCTCTTTAGCCGCCTCCATAACCGCAGGGATTTCGGCGGGACT
This sequence comes from Chryseosolibacter sp., assembly GCA_049791675.1. Classification (GTDB taxonomy): domain Bacteria; phylum Bacteroidota; class Bacteroidia; order Cytophagales; family Cyclobacteriaceae; genus Chryseosolibacter. Next base: position 3,863 of record JBARAD010000299.1, on the reverse strand, counting down.
GGTATAGGCCTTGCGTTGTGCAGAAAGATTGTTGAAAATTATGGAGGTGCTATCTTTGCCACATCAAAGAAAGGGGAGGGCGCCAGCTTTGTATTTTTTCTTCCTGTTGTATGATTTGTAAACTTCCATGCCAAAGACCGTAGTCATAATAGATGATGACCAGGATGATCTGGATATCATGAAACAGGCGATCATCAGTGTTGATCCGGCATTTTTATGCGTCAGCTTCATTTACCCCGAAGAAGCCCTCCGCGTTCTGTTGAGCAAGGAATTTGTTGTAATGCCCGACTTCATTTTTATCGATATCAACATGCCCGGGATCACCGGTGATAAGTGTCTCGTAGCATTGCGTAACCATCGTGAATTTGACGACATCGCCATTTCGCTTTATTCGACATCGATGCCCGAAGCCGTAGCGGAAGCGTTGAAGTCAGCTGGTGCGGATTTCGTTTTTGAAAAACCTGTCAGACTGAAAGCATATGCTGATATTTTAAGCGATATTTTGGTCAATGGCAAAAAGTAATCAGCCCGCGGGTCAAAATGGTAGCAGAAGAAGTTGTGCCGGGTCAAAACCTTATTGTTTTATCTGCGGTTCTTCCCATTACGCTTACAAAAAGCCTGTCATATAACGAGCCATGAACATTTATCTTTCTTTCCGTGCTGTCCTGTTATGGTTGCTCGCTCCCGTATGCCTCCAGGGTCAGGGGCAGCAACATCCGCGGCACGTGACGCTGACACGTGATACGATGAACAGCATCATCGAGGTAACCTACCCCGAGCTCACAGCAAGGGAGGGAGAAGGATTGAATATCCCGTTACCTCCGGACGAGCATCCGCGCCTGTATTTCCGGAAACACGATATTCCCGCGCTCAAGGAGAAGGCAAATGATCCCAGGTTAAAGGGTAGCTGGGACAGGATCATGACAAGCTCGCGGATGTCAACGGATGGTCTATTGAGATCTGACGGGTCCGCACAAAACCTGGATGCCAGTATTCAGCATGCGATCGAGGCCAAGGCACTCTTGTATGCTTTTTACGGCGATAGGAGAACCGGTAGAGAGGCGGTTGATGCGCTGTTGAACTTTTATGCAACGCTGAAAATCGATCTCGGCAGACATGATATCTGCAGGACGGTAGGGCGGACCATCGTGACAGGATCCGTTGTTTATGATTGGTGTTACGATCTGCTCACGCCCGCGGAAAAGCAAATCCTCATCGGGCGTATGGAAACCCTTGCCGTGCGAGGATTGGAAGTGCAATGGCCGCAATTGGTACAGGGTTCAGTAACCGGACATGGAAGTGAAGCGCAACTTGCCCGCGACATGCTGTCGTGTGGTGTCGCGACCTATGATGAAAAACCGGAGATCTATAACCTTGCGGCGGGCAGAATAATGGCGGAATTTGTTCCCGCCAGGAAATTTTTCTATCCGGCGGCGTACCACCATCAGGGGAGCAGCTACGGAGGTTACCGCTTTCTGTGGGACATGTGGGCAACCTTCATCTTTGCCAGAATGGGATATCCGGATATCTTCGGCCCGGATCAGGCAGAAGTTCCTTACCGTCTTATCTATATGCGCAGGCCCGATGGACAACTCATCCGTGATGGAGATGATTTCATTGAAGGGCAAGTGCCTTTTGGAGAATACTGGCAGACTTACAGCGATATTTTCGCAGGAAGTTACTTCGGCGATCCTGTGATCATAGGCGAAGCGCTCAAGCAGGACAGGATCGGTAAAACTGCTGATTACCTCTTCGACTTTTTGTTTTTTAATACTGCTGTATCGCCAGTGCCGGGCAAGCACATGCTGCCGCTCACGCGGTATTTTAAGGAACCCCTCGGCGCAATGATCGCCAGAACAGGTTGGGAGGAAGGTTTAGAGGCCAATACAGTCGTAGCGGAAATGAAGGTGGGTGTGCAGAATTTTGCGAACCATCAGCATCTTGACGCAGGGTCATTTCAGGTTTATTATAAAGGGCCACTGGCCGCCGAATCTGGTATCTATGAAGGCGGCAATGGAGCATACGGGAGTGACCACTTTAAAAATTATTATCAGCGTACCATCGCGCACAACAGCATGCTTGTTTTCGATCCGAACGAGCAATTCTTCTGGCACGACCAACCGGTCATCAATGATGGAGGGCAGCAATATCCCAACCGTGGTGATGAAACGCCCAACCTCCCGTCATTCCTGAAGAACGATTATAAAACCGGTGAAGTTCTGGCGCATGGTCTTGGACCGGATACGTTCAAACCGGATTACTCCTATCTGAAAGGTGAGCTGGCAGAAGCCTATGGTCAGAAGATTAAAAGCTTCACGCGATCCTTTGTGTTTTTGAATCTTCACAATAGCAAAGTTCCTGCGGCGCTGGTGGTATTCGACCGTGTTGCGGCGTCTGACAAGAATTTTAAGAAATACTGGCTTCTGCATTCGGTTCAGGAACCTGATATTTCAGGAAAGGCTGTCACCATCAGCAGAAGTGAGAAAGGATACAATGGTAAAATGATCAACACAACCCTGCTCCCGTCATCGGAAAACCTCGAGATCAGAAAGGTTGGTGGACCCGGTAATGAGTTTAGCGTGTTTGGCAGGAACTTCCCGCAAACGTTCCGTAACCCGGGAAGAAACTCCATGGATTCGGCAATGTGGCGAGTGGAAATATCTCCGAAGAAAGGCGCAGCGATCGATTATTTTCTGAATGTGATGCAGGTGATGGAGCTGGATGGAAGCCCGGAGGCGCTGCCGATAGAGAAAATTGCGACGGGAAAATTCGTGGGGACAAAAATCGGCGATCGGATCGTTCTCTTCAGCAAGGATGGGACCCTTGTCAGTGAAGACGTGAAAATCAGGATCTCTGGGAACGGTGTCTTTAAGGTTCTCCTTACAGATATGTCGAAAGGAGGCTGGCGTATCCAAAAAATCAGTCGAGCCAAGGAAATCGTTCCCTTCAGTACTGATGGGGATCATGTTTTGTACTTTGAGGCAACGCAGGGAGAATATCTTGTTTCCAGATCAGAGTAGTCAGAAATCAAGACGCACGTATACATGAAGACTTCCGATAATATTTTCGTTATGGCTGTACTGGCGGTATCTGTGATGTTGTTTACGCTGAAAGCAAATGCGCAAGCTCCCACGCAGGAGTACCTGAAGGAGATCAGAACTGAAATGAAAAAAAACTGGCCCGCCAACAGAACGATCAACCTCGTATTTCATGGACATTCCGTGCCTGCAGGATATTTTAGAACCCCTGAAGTGAGAACACTTGAAGCATATCCCCAACAGGTGCTTCAGGCATTGAAAGCAACCTATCCTTCCGCGGTAATCAATGTGATTGTTACAGCCATTGGCGGGGAAAATTCTGAACAAGGTGCCAAAAGATTTACGAGGGAAGTACTCGTTCATCGTCCGGATGTATTGTTTATTGATTATGCACTGAACGACAGGAGGATCGGCCTGGAGAAAGCAAGGAACTTCACGACGAAAATGATCCGGAAAGCCTTGAAGAAGAACATCAAGGTGATTCTCCTGACGCCCTCACCGGATCTGGCGATTGATATACGGGATGACGGCAATGTGCTTGCGATGTTTGCCGCGCAGATCAGGCAACTGGCCAGGGATCATCAGATCGGTTTGGCGGACAGTTATAAAAGCTTCAAGGGGGCGGCCCTGAAAGGAGATCCGATCACTGATTACATGTCTCAATCCAACCATCCGAACCGTGCAGGGCATTCGCTCATTGGCCGGGAAGTGATGGCGTATTTTGTTGATTAATATTTCGGAATGAACGTGGAGGCATCGGTCAGCGATTTCTTTGCAAGCACGGAGATGCCCAGGGCAAACAGGATGTTCTTAATGATATTGTTT
>JBARAD010000298.1:0-1975 GCA_049791675.1 Chryseosolibacter sp. | reverse complement strand
GACTCACAGCAATCGCTGCAGGACCTGCGTCGGGCATAAATATTCTGTATAAATACGGCGGTGTTGTTTTGTAAGGATGCAGGTCCCCGGCTGCATGATGATGTTTCACTTCCGACTGCGGTGCATTCGAAGGTGGCACATTGCGATCTTCTTCGACGGGAGGAAGCGCTTTCGTTGTGACGTACATGGCCCCTTACATCACCAATCCGTGGCCCGGAAACGTGCAGACGTAAGGGTACACAGCTTCTTTTGTCGGCGCCTGAAAAATAATGTGGGTGGATTGACCTGGTGTTACGATGGGTATTGACCACAACACTTTGTCGGATACCGGACCATAGTTTTGCCTCGGTCCATTTTCTCCCAGCTTGTGCGCGGCATCCACTACCTCCTGCCGTGCTCCCGGTTTGGTGATGACAAGATTGTGATCCATCTCGTCGGCGTTGGTCAGTGTGAGCCTGATGCGCTCGCCCGGTTTCACCCTGATCCGCGCAAGATCGAATTTCAATCCGGCAACGGCTTTGATGACGATTTCTCTTTCGACTTCTTCCACTGTCTGTGCAACGGAAAAATGGGAGTATCCCAAGAAGCACAGCAGGGAAAGTACCGTCGTTATCTTCATACTCAAGCTACCTCGGCGTTCGCCGCGTCGATCAATCCTTTAATATAACCATAAGCCTGCGCGAAAGCCTGCAATCCTCCCGGGTCATCCGGGTGTGTCGGACAATGATCAGGACAAATGGACCATGAATAATTCGCGTCGCGCAGAATGCGGATCACTTCAATGAAGTTCGCTTCCCCTTCGTCGATGTAAACTTCCTCGAAATTGCCCAGACCGCCTTTGATATTCCGCATATGGATCTGGTAGATCTTTCCCTTTTCAGCGAAGTACTTTACGACCGGCAGCAACTCCGTCTTCGGGTTCTTTAGTCCTTCCATCACAGTACCCAGGCAAAGTTGAAACCCGTTGTAGGGACTGTCGATTATGGATTCATACTTCTTCAAAGAATCGAAAACAGAAGCAGGTGCACCATCCCAGTTGTCGACCCCCTGGTAGCCGCGCGGCAATCCGGGCGGGTCATAAGGATGGACGCCCAACCGCACATCATGCTGCGCGCATACCGGGATAATATTCTTCAGGAAGTAAGTGATGCGCTCCCAGTATTCATCATACTTGACCACACCATGTTTTTCAACGGCAAGATCTCTCCAGTTGTCCTCCAGTCGGAACGAATGATAGCTCGATCCACCGCGGCCGTCTGTGTGTCCGTTGCGTCGAATAGGGATCAGCGTCCAGTGCATCGTCACTACTTTCACGCCAACCGCCGATGCCTTGCGGATGTTGTCGGCGACCTCAGCCAGTTTCTTCTCCTGGTCAGGGCGTGTTTTCGCAAATATGTAAGACGAATCCATCCGGATCGCTTCCCACACCTTGCCGTGCTTGTCGCAATCATCTTTCCATCGTTTCATGTCATCCGCATTCCACACGCCGCTCATGATGTTGGTGAAGTGGCGCACGCCGCAACGTTCGTGGTAATCGAAATTCTTCTTCGTCGTCCAGAACTTTTGCTTTTCATTCCAGCCCATGGATGGATCAGCGATGACTACATGGTAGTCCGCTCCTACGTGGTGCATCAGGTTCTTCTTAGGCCTGGCAGTTTCAGGCACGGCGCTTTCAGCGGGTGATGCTGCTCCCAGCAAGCCGGCCCCGGCAATGCCTGCTGTTATCTTACGGGCAAAATCCCGTCTTGAATTAGGCGTGTTTTCGATTGGATTTTTCACGGTCGATGGCTTAGAGTGATCTATAAATATATCACAGAAATCCGTCTCCGGAAACCCCAATACTAGCCCTACCTTGTCATGTTATCCGATTATCAACCCTGAAAGGGTTCAATTTGAATAGCCCTGGGTTTCAACCCAGGGTTAAATGGAGTGCGTAAACAGTTTGCCCCAGGAAAATCATTTCCACGTACGCACT
>JBARAD010000297.1:0-3033 GCA_049791675.1 Chryseosolibacter sp. | reverse complement strand
CTATTTTCTCGCCCGCTTTTCATTGAAGACAAACAAACGTGAGCTGGTGATCACACCGTCATTCCTGAAGTCGCTCGAACGGCATCCCTGGAAAGGCAATATCAGCGAATTAAAAAATGTGATCGAGCGAAGCGTGATCCTTGCGGATCATGAACTGACCGATGCTGTTCTTCCCTGGGATTCTGCTATTGATGAAGCAAGCAGACCTTTTGATCTAGCTTCCATCGAAAAGAGTCATATCCGAAAAGTCCTGCATCACACCGGCGGGAACAAGACGCAAGCTGCAAAACTATTGGGCATCGGACTTACCACGCTCTACCAAAAGATCAAGGATTATCATCTTTAGGCGTCCCCAACCATTCTATTTCTGAAAGCACCCTTCGGAATCCGAAAGGTGCTTGCGCACCCCTCATACTTTAAGATTCTGGGCTTCAGTGTGTTGTGCATACTGGCATCCAAATGGCTTACGGCGTTTAGAAATGAAGAAGTCAGATCTTGGTGATCGAAAGGAATTGCACCGATGACACAGGATGAGTGCGTTGACGACGATGACAAGGCTCATTGCCGGGACATATGCCCGTCATGGACTTGGCTAAGTATTTCACAGGATATTGGTAAGGTTGATAAGTTCAGACATGAAAGCAGGATGGTCAATCGGGAAAGGTGCATCGGCACGCAGAAAATTACAGTTAGCCTTCTGGTTTCTGTTCCTGTTGGCTTTGATCCTGATGGTCATTGTGAAATCATATTATTTTTTCAAATACAATTTTAACTAACCATAACACGAATGATGGCGCTAATAATGATACTGCTGGGGCTATTTTGCTTCTGGCTTTTATTCAGACTTGTAAATGTTTTCGATAAAATCTGATACGATGATGATCGCCCTACTGATAACAAGCATGCTGGTTTTTGTATACCTGCTGTATGCCCTGATCAAACCGGAAAAATTCTGAGTGGATTTTTTCCGACAGAAATTGATTCGGGCTGGCTATGGGATTTTGCCGGCTGATCCTTTCGATAATGCAAACAAATGAATCACCTCTTTAAATGATACTCAAAATGAATTCAGAAATAGCAGGCATCATCGTTCTCTTCCTGGTAACGATCATACTGGCGATCCCGCTCGGGCGTTATTGTTCGAAGGTGTTCAAGAATGAAAAAACCTGGTTAGATTTTCTTGCGCCACTGGAAGACCGGATCCTCCGGATCTGCGGGATCGACCCGGACCGTCCCATGGATTGGAGGGAGAACCTGAAGGCGTTGTTGGCGCTGAATCTTATTTTCTTTCTATGGGCCATGCTGCTCCTGCTTACACAGCATCTTCATCCCTTCTGGAATCCCGATGGAATTACGCGCATGGATCCAACTACTGCGTTCAACACGGCTGTGAGTTTTATGACCAACACAAACCTCCAGCACTACAGCGGTGAGACGGGTGCAACCTATCTGACGCAGTTGCTTGTATTTTGTTTTCTGCAGTTTGTAAGTGCGGCCACCGGAATTGCAGCGATGGCCTCCTTGTTTAAGGGCATTATTCAGCGTCAGGCTTCGGACCTGGGAAATTTCTATCAGCTGTTCCTGAAGAGCTGTACCCGGATTCTTCTTCCGATCGCCCTTGTAATTGCTGTTTTTCTTACGATCCGGGGTACACCCGCAACATTTGAGGGGGCTGCCCACGTCATAACCCTTGAGGGTGATACTGTACATGTGGCACGGGGGCCAGTGGCGCCAATGGTTGCGATCAAACAACTGGGCACAAATGGCGGGGGATACTTCGGTCCTAATTCAACGCATCCTTTCGAAAATCCCGATTACCTGACAAACATGGCGGAGAACTTTGCCATCATCATTATTCCTATCGCGCTCGTTTTTGCTTTCGGATTTTACATAAACAAACCAAAGGTGGGGTATGCATTCTTTGGCGCGATGACGGTCGTGTTTCTGACGTTCGTTGCTGCAACGGTTTATTTCGAATCCAATGGTAATCCTGCAATTGCTGAAATGGGTATTGATAATTCCGGTGGAAGCATGGAAGGAAAGGAGGTCAGATTTGGCCCTGCTGCCAGTGCGATGTGGGGTGTGTCGACTACCTCAAGCTCGAATGGTTCTGTTAACTCCATGCATGACAGCCAGACCCCGGTCTCCGGCGGGATCTATATGCTGGATATGATGATCAATGCGATTTATGGAGGCGTTGGCGTCGGGTTTATAAACTTTTTTGTATTTGTCATTATCGCGGTATTCATCTCAGGGCTGATGGTAGGGAGAACGCCTGAGCTATTCGGTAAGAAGATTGAAGCAAAGGAGGTGAAGATCGCAGCGCTGGTGGCGATACTTCATCCGATGCTGATCCTGACCGGTACCGCTATTGCGTCTCATATTCAGTCCCGACACCCCGACATCGGATGGCTCGCAAACCCTTCGTATCATGGGTTCAGCGAGATGTTGTATGAATTCACTTCCGCCGCTGCGAATAACGGGTCCGGCTTTGAGGGGCTTGGGGACGCAACGCCTTTCTGGAATATCATGTGCGGACTGGCAATGCTCTTCGGCCGTTTTATCCCGATCATCGGACCGATGGCTATTGCCGGATCACTGGCTTCCAAAAAATTCGTCCCCGAGAGCGCCGGGACGTTGAAAGTTGAAAGTCCGGCCTTTGTGGCGGTTTTGTTATCTGTGATCATCATCATCGCTGCCCTTTCTTTCTTTCCCGCACTGACCCTTGGTCCTTTAGCGGAATATTTTTCAATGTAATTAAGCTGACAATTGTTATGAGCAAACGAATTAAAAGAGATATAAAGCTTTTCGAGCGCGCCCTGGTGAACGAATCGATCAGGCAATCATTCGCAAAACTGAACCCGCGGCTCATGATGAAGAACCCTGTGATGTTCTGTGTGGAGATCGGAACAGCGATCATGCTGATTGTTTACATCTATTCCTTCACGAACACGGATCAGGGCTCTCCCTTCTATAATGTTGTCATCTTCCTGGTGCTGCTCCTCACTTTGCTGTTTGCGAATTTTGCTGAAG
>JBARAD010000296.1:0-10888 GCA_049791675.1 Chryseosolibacter sp. | reverse complement strand
ATGAACTCAGTACCCGCAACGAAGGACCTGATGCACTTCCGCCCCGTCCCTGATTCAGGAACAATTTTCCCATATCTGAATGCGCCAGATTTAAAGCACCCTGATTCAACTGTACCTTGGGAAGACCATTGCGAAGACCTCTGTAAGGTTTACCCGTACCGGTAGTAACGTAGTTCTGTGTTGGGCTAAAATAAATTTCTGTTCTGGGATCGTCGAAGCCAGTAAGAACACTTTCCATCACGGCGCTCATCCTGAATTCTCCCCAGTCTGTAATGATCCAGTATGGATTCCTTGATGTAGGAGTAGTCAGCAACAAAGCGTTCTGATCATTAGTCTCAATCACACCATCAGCAATTGCTTTTTCGGCTTGAGCCTTTGCCAGATCGTAATCCGCGTACTTCACTCTCATCGCCAAACGCAGGCGGAGGGAGTTGGCAAATCTCAACCACTTGTCAGCGTTTCCGGTTCCGCTATAGAGCTGATCGTGACCGACAAACACTGTTGCACCTGGGTTTGCCTTTAAAACTGCAACGGCCTCATCCAATTTCACAAAGAAGTCACGATAGACAGCTTCCTGAGGATCATACGCAACACTTGTTTTGCCATTACCAAATTCTGAGTAAATGATCGGACCCCAGTAGTCGGTTATCCGGTGGTACGCTTCCACTTTCCAGATTTTGATGATTGCGTTTTCAACGGGCATATTATTTTGCTCCGTGTAATCTTCAACAAGCTTGATTACGGGGGCAGCTTGCTGATAAAAATATGTCCATGCTCCGTTTGACCAGTTTCCAACCTGCGTGTGCCTGTCGGAGTCGAAGTTTGTTGCAGTCGTAGCGAAGTACTGTGAATAAAGATCTGCAAACAAGCTTTGCGCTGTCTGGAATCCGGCCGTGCTGCCTCCGGGCGCTCCGTATAGCGTACGGCCTTGCGCATTTGCAAATGCCTGGCCCAATAAGCTGACATCCATCTTGGAGGCAAGAAGGGCATCCGGCTGCGTATTAAGCTCTTCGAATTTTTCTGTACACCCATTGAGGACAAGGCTTATGATAAGCAGTCCCAATGATATTCTAAATATTTTCATACGTTTTAGCATTTTTTAAAATCCAAGATTCACATTAAAACCATAAGACCTTGCTGTGGGTGGACCGAACGAATCAAACCCTTCTCCAATGGCTCCGGTTCCTACGACAACGTCCGGATCAATGTTGTTTGCCTTATTCGTAAAGAAGAACAAGTTCCTGCCAACGAAATTCAACGACACAGATTTAAAAGGTAAGTTGGCGAGAACACTGGAAGGAAGGGTGTAACCAAGAACGACTTCACGCATTCTGACATTCGTAGCTTCAACCACAAATGCTTCACCTACCGGCGCATTTCTACCGCCCATGTTTATCCAGAAAAGTTCGGACGTAATCGGGATGTCGTTCGGCAGGCCGTGGTTCGCCTGAGGGACGCCGGCGACGATGTTATCAATGATACCCGTTTCACCCGAAAATAAATTTTCTCCGAAGATCAAACCACCATCTCTTCCGGGAAGCGTTTCCTCGGTCAAACCATCCGCGTACATAATTGCATTCGTGAGGGATGTTACAGTACCTCCGACGCGGAAATCAACCGTGAAGTTGGCAGTAAAGTTTTTGTAACGGAATGAGTTCTGAATCCCAGCCAACCACTTGGGGTTATTATTGGCGACTCTCACAGTAGTTCCGCTGGTAACCATCGGCAGGCCGTTGGCGCGGACGAGCACCCGTCCCTGATCATCACGTACAAATCCCCGTGAGTAAACTTCTCCAAACGGTTTTCCTTCTTCAATGATATACCGCCTTAAGAAATCACCACCGATATCCAAGCTCGGTCTTTCGTCATTGATCTCATTGACCATTGAGATGTTCCTGGAAAAGTTTGTAGTTATTTCCCAGTCGAAGTTCGATGTTCTCATCGGCGTCACCGTCAACATGACTTCAAATCCCTCGTTCTGCACATCCCCACCGTTCGTAAAGAAGGATGAAGCACCTGAGCCCACGGGTAATGCTACCTGGAATAACTGGTTCAGTGAATTTGTCTTGTAATAAGTAAGATCCAAACCAATCCGGTTGTCAAGGAATCTTAAGTCAGTCCCGAGTTCGATCGATCTGGTTTCTTCTGGAAGCAGGTCTTCATTAGGCAACACGGTACTGAGTGCGAGCCATCCGCCGACACCGGCTCCCGTGAAGGTTGCTGTCCTTTCCAACATAAACGGACGCGTATCATTACCAACTTCTGCAAACGATGCTCTGACCTTGGCAAAGGTGAAAAACTCCGGTAAGGTTGTGAGATCTGAGACGACCACGTTCAACCCGACAGACGGATAGAAGAATGACCAGTTCTCTTTTGGCAACGTGGAACTCCAGTCATTTCGTGCTGTCACGTCCAGGAAAACTGCGTTTTTCCAGGCCAGCTGCGCAAAGGAATACAGTGAATTAACATCACTGGGTCCTGCGACTGCAGTCGGCGATACGCCGTGTGTGGATACCACCTGTTGTGTATTGCCCAGCGCGAAAAAATTACGCACCGTCAGGCCAGTCCCTGTATTTGAACTCAAACTGGAATTCCTGTTCTTCCTGGCGTTACCACCAACGTTGAAATTGAAATACCAGTTATCATTAAGATTCTTCTCATAAGAAATGAGAAAATCGGTATTAATTTCCCTGGATTCGGACGAGCCCACTGTGAAACGTCCAAAGTCTGCTATGACATAACTATCAGCGTACAATTTCTCCGTACTTCCTCCGACGGAGCGATCCACTGCAGCCCTGGCCAGAACAGTGAGGCCTTTTGCCAACTCGTAATTCAGGGAAGCGAAAGCCACAACGCGATCAGAGCTGTTCGTCCTCAAATTCCGGTTTATAGTCCAATAAGGATTAGCGCCCCCGTTGGAACCGGGATTGAAATAATTCTGCCGGACCAATCCGACGGCATTGGTGTATTCAAACTGTGAAATATCCTGTGTACGGATATTCCTGGGTAACCTGTAAGCATGTCGGATGGGATTCGCAAAATTTTCTCCTTCGAACAACTGGTTGTCGATATCCTGGCGGATGTAGTTGACTTTGGAATCCAGCGTCAGCTTTTCTGTAAGTTTGTTCGTTATGCGGAGATTCAGGCTGTGTCTCCCCAATTCGTTGTTGGGTACCACGCCAGCTGCATCTGTAAATGTATAAGAGAAATAAGTTTGCGCTTTCTCATTACCCCCGGATACCGCCAATGTTGTTGCCAGGTTATGTCCATTTTGGAAAAAATCCTTTACGTTATCAGGCTGTGCAGAAAAACCATAAGTGTCAGCAGGCCTGTTTGGGTCAGGAGACCAATGCGCAACGTCTTCGCCATTCATCATGGGTCCCCATGAATACTCTGACGCCGCTGAATAAACGCCATTATTACCCTGGCCGTAAACATTTTGATAATCGGTCATCAGCAGAGGCTGATCAACCATGTAAGAAGTGTTTACACTTATGTTAAGACCCGTTGAGGAGCCCTTCTTCGTGGTCACAATGATCGCCCCGTTATTGGCACGGTTTCCATAAAGCGCCGCAGCATTCGGACCTTTCAACACGTTGATGCTTTCGACGTCGTCGGGGTTCAGGTTTGAAATACCCGCCGCAGGAACGCCATCCACAATGTATAAGGGTTGGCTATCACCAAAGATAGAACGGTTGCCTCTCAAAAGAACGCGGCTTCCGCCACCCACTCCCGTGCCCGACCTGGTAACACTCAAGCCAGCTACTTTTCCCGACAGGGAATTCACAATATTAAGTTCTCTCGCTTTTGACAGTTCTTCGGTCTTTACATCCTGAACTGTGTAAGTGAGCGATTTTTTCTCTCTCTCCAAACCGAAAGCAGTCACAACCACCTCGCCGAGCTCCTGAGTATCTTCACTCATCTGAACCTCGACGCTTGTCTGGTTTCCAACCGTTACCTCCTGCGTTGTAAAACCAATAAAAGAGAACACGAGAACAGCACTGTTGTCCGAAACACTGATGGTGTACCTTCCATCGACATCCGTGGATGTCCCGGTCGTCGTTCCCTTCACCAACACGGACACTCCCGGAAGCGGGGCGCCGTCCACTGATGATGTTACCCGGCCTGTAACAGACTGCTGCGCCATCACGGACGCCCCAGTTACCAGGAAGAGTACCAAGAAACCTAGTAAACGTTTTTTCATTTGTTTTTTGGGGTTTGTTAAATAATAGATTTGGGCTAAATCGAGAGGGGTCTGAACATTTGCTAGTTCAATTTTTAAATCTAGCGCAACCGTTCATCAAAAGCAAGAAAATTTTGGAAATGTACCCGTGCACACATTGATTGTGTCCGGGAACGCACAGAAAACCAAATTTTTTATTTCTCCGGAAAAAAAAGCATCTTTCGTTACATGAATCCCAGGAATATCCGGATCAAGGACATTGCCACGCTCGCGGGTGTCTCAAAAGGCACGGTCGACAGGGTCCTCCACAAACGCGGCCGGGTCTCGCAGGAATCATTTGAAAAGGTAATGAAGGTGCTCGAAGAGATCGACTACAAACCAAATCTCATCGCACGCACCCTGAGCTCCAACAGAAATTACAGCATCGCCGCCCTGCTCCCCGATCCGGGGGCTGACGCCTACTGGGCCCAAACAAAAGAAGGTATCCTCCAGGCAGAAAAAGAATGGTCATACTATAATATCAACATCGATATCCTGGTCTTTGACCAATATAACAAAGAGTCATTCAAAAAAACCGCGGAGGAAGCGCTCGGCAGAAAACCCGACGGCATCATCACCGCCCCGATCTTCTACGACGAAGCGCTCATTTTCTTTGACAAACTGAAAGCGGAAGGCATTCCTTATGTCCTGTTCAATACAAACATTCCGGAAGTGCATCCACTCTCTTTTATCGGACAAGACTCCTTTCACAGTGGAAAGGTCGGCGCAGAACTCATGTACCTCGGCCAGCACGAAGGCGGCAAACTGGCGGTGCTCCACCTGGACGAAGATTTTCAGAACTCCGTCCACCTGCTGGAGAAAGAAAAAGGGTTCCGCGACTATTTTGAACATAAAAAACCCGCCTCCTTTGAAATTAATGAATACAGCTTCCGGCCGAATGACCCCGACCTCACATCAAAACTCGACAACCTGCTGAATGACCCGCAGCTGAAAGGCATCTTTGTCAGTACATCCAAAGGCACCTCGGTCGTAGCATCGCACCTCGAAAAAACAGGGAAACATGACGTGCGGCTGATCGGCTACGATATCATCGATGATAACCTGAAATACCTGCGGTCGGGCACCATCGACTTTCTCATCAACCAGAACCCGAAACGCCAGGCCTCTCTCGGCATCAGTCATCTCGCCAACTACCTGATCTTTAAAAAGAAAGCACCGGAACGAGACCTCTTTCCGCTCGAGGTGATCACACAACAAAATGTGGATTCGTATCTGAACTCAGGCATACATTGACAGGTGTTGTTGGTTATTGGTTATTGGTTATTGGTTGTTGGTCTGTGCGCCCGTCGACTGTGGTCCGTGGACTGTACAGTGGTCTGTCGACCTCTACCAGTCATCACACTTTCATTGCGAAACTGAAAACACATGTTTTTTTTCACTGTATTTTTAATGAACTTCCGACGAACTATTCCAAGATGAAACAAAGCCCCGTTTTCAAATACGGTCTGATCCTTTCACTGCTACTGCTCGCGGTTGGCTTGTTTTTTCTACTCAACGACCAGACCACCGCCTCGGGCTTCCTGCTGATCGGAAGTCTGGCCCTCATGGCCATCTCGTTCCAGGGTTTTGAAAAGCTCCGCGGTTTTTCCTACACGTTCTGGATCCTGACCGCAGTAACGTTCTCACTATACTATCCCCATTACTTTACCGCCATCGGCGATTTCTCCTTCAAACTTCTGATTGTTCCCCTGCTTCAGCTCATCATGTTCGGCGTGGGTACAACCATGGGATACAAAGATTTCGGCGGCATCATCCGCACGCCAAAGGCGGTACTCATTGGAATCATCTGCCAGTTTACGATCATGCCCTTTGTAGGATTCGCCATCGCCCATACCTTCAACTTTCCTCCTGAAATCGCCGCTGGAATTATTCTCATCGGTTGTGTGCCCAGCGGACTTGCATCCAACGTCATGAACTACATTGCCAACGCCAATGTACCACTCTCGATTACTGTCACCGCCGTAGCGACGCTGCTGGCGCCGTTGATGACTCCCGTTCTGATGAAATTGCTGGCAGGGCAGTTTGTATCCGTAGACTTTTTAACCATGATGATCGACATCATCAAGATGGTCATCCTGCCGATCTGCGCAGGGCTCATCTATAACTATTTCCTCGGTGGTAAATTCCCGGGACTTGACAGGGCCATGCCCGTTGTATCCATGGTTTCCATTGCACTGATCATTACCATCATCACCGCCGCGGGACGGGACAGCCTGCTGGCCGTGGGGCCGCTACTGGTCCTCGCAGTCCTGATCCACAACCTCAGCGGATTTTCACTGGGTTATTTTGTGTCCAGACTTTTTGGACTGGATGAGAAGTCGTGCCGGACGATCGCGATCGAGGTCGGATTGCAAAACGGCGGCCTCGCCTCCGGCCTTGCGCTTCAGATGGGCAAGGTTGCAACGGTAGGGCTGGCGCCAGCGATCTTCGGCCCCCTCATGAATATTACAGGGTCTTCCCTGGCCACCTGGTGGCGAACCAAACCAACGAAAGATTAAATAACAACGCGATGAAAATTTATGTATCTGCCTTACTCTGCTTTCTGATTACTACCCTCGTCTCCGCGCAGGACGCGCGCCTCGAAGACAAAGACTACGTCATTTTCCTCACCCAGGAATGGAAAGGGGAACGGTTAAAGGACGGAAGACCGAAAGTCTCCGACGACCTGCTGAACCGGCTCAAAAATGTTGGTACCGAACAGGCGTGGACCATCCTCAAGGCAAAGGGATATAACAATCAGTTCGCCGGGAATTTTATGAAGCTGCATGACGACATGCCCTTCGTGGGGAGAGCGCTCACCGCACAGTTCGCGCCGCTTCGCCCGGACCTGGAAAAAAGACTCGTGGAGAGAGGGAAGAAAGAAGGCCGTGTAGGCCCCATGAACTCATGGCCCATTGACATGCTGCAGAAAGGGGATGTTTACGTTGCCGACCTCAACGACAAAATAAAAGACGGTACGCTCATCGGCGACAACCTTGCAACGTCTATCTATGCCAAGACCGGAAGCGGTGTTATCTTCGACGGTGGCGCCCGCGATATCGACGGCCAGTCAACCATCAAAGGTTTCAATGCCTACGTTCGCGGATGGGATCCCTCCTTCCTCACGGAAACCATGCTCCTGAGCATCAATGCACCGCTGATCATCGGAGAAGTAACCGTATTGCCCGGAGATCTTGTGCTTGCGCGGAGAGAAGGCGTATTGTTCATTCCTTCACACCTGGCCCAGGAAGTCATCATCAATGCGGAGTTCATTGCGCTGCGCGATCAGTTTGCCATTGAACGGCTGAAGGCGGGCGTGTATACCCCCGGTCAGATCGACACCGAATGGACCGATGCCATCAAGAAAGATTTTCTCAACTGGATCAGCCAGAATCCGAATCTTCTGCCCATGTCAAGAGAAGAACTCGATAACTTTATGAAAAACCGTACCTGGTAAAAAACAATAAATTAAACTCAACACCAATGAAGCTGAAAGCGCTATTTTTCTTTTTCCTGATCTCTTTATTTTCATTTTCCATGTATGCACAATCCATTGACCTGCTCATCAGGAATGGACACGTCATCGATCCCAAAAACAAGATCGACGGCATCATGGACGTCGCCATCCAGGGTAATAAGATCGTGGAGGTGGCCAGGAACATCAACAAGGAAGCAAAGAAAGTTGTCGATGCAACAGGTCTCTATGTCACGCCAGGTCTCATCGACCTGCACGGTCATCATTTCTTCGGGACACAACCCAATGCCTATCTGAGCAACAGCTTTACTGCCGTGCCTCCCGATGGATTTACTTTCCGCGCAGGGGTAACCACTGCAGTGGATGCCGGCGGGGCCGGATGGCGTAACTTCGATCTTTTTAAAGCGAACGTCATCGACCATTCACGAACACGCGTGTTCGCTTTCCTCAATATCGTGGGCGCCGGCATGAGCGGCGGGGCGAATGAGCAGAATTTTGCAGACATGGATCCCAAGCTGACTGCCATGACTGCCAAGGCGAACAAGGAATATATCGTCGGGATCAAGCTTGCCCACTATGAAGGAAATGAGTGGGGTCCGACAGAGAACGCTGTCGAAGCCGGGAAACGCGCCGGTATTCCGGTGATGGTCGACTTCGGCCGCTCCGAGCCGCCCATGCTCTCGCTCCGAACGCTGACGATGGAAAAATTGCGCCCCGGTGATATCCTCACACATTGCTACGGTGGTGTCTCCGGCCGGGAAAAAGTTGTCGAGAACGGCAAACTTCAAAGCTGGACACTGGAAGCCCAGAAGCGCGGGATCATCTTCGATGTGGGACATGGCGGCGGAAGTTTCTTATTCGAACAGGCTATTCCCGCCATCAAACAGGGACTCAAACCTAATTCCATCAGCACCGACCTCCACACCGGAAGCATGAACGGGGGAATGAAAGATATGCTGAACGTCATGTCAAAACTATTGAATTGCGGTCTTACACTCAATGAAGTGATCACAACATCAACATGGAATCCTGCGCAGATCATCAACAAGCAGGAGCTTGGACACCTCAGCGCAGGCGCCCTCGCCGACGTGGCAGTCTTCAGCCTTGAAAAAGGAAAATTCGGATACATCGACGTATCCGGAACAAAGATAACAGGCGACCAAAAACTGAACTGCGAGCTGACGGTGCTGGATGGCCGTGTAGTATGGGATTTAAACGGGCTTGCCGCCAAAGCCCTCAAGTAAACGGATACTGCCGGACACCCATTAAGAAACACTGAAGACGATATCGCCTAAAAGAGATGAAAACCTCCTTGCTGAACAGAACGCGTCGACTGGCAAAAGCCAGCATCGCGTTTATTTTTATGCTCGCTGCCACGCTGATCAAATGCAGTCCAACGGCCGAACTACCTGCTGGCGATCCCGGCAACGGTGGGCTATTTCTTCCTGACGGATTTGAGGCGATCGTTGTCGTGGACAGTTTAAAAGGCAGGGCCCGCCACATCGCCGTCAATGACAATGGAGACATCTATGTCAAAGCGCGTTTTCCCAAGGAAGGCGGCAACATCGCCTTGCGGGATACCACCGGTGATGGCAAAGCGGATATTATTCAGCCTTTCGGCGATTACAAGGCTGACGGAACGTATGGCACCGCCATGCGGATCTACAACGGCTACCTTTATTACAGTTCCCAGCTCGTGGTATACCGCAGCAAATTAAAACCGGGACAACTCATTCCCGACAGTGAGATCGAGGTGATCCTTACGGACGATCACGCGCATGGAAGTCATGAACACGTAGCCAAACCTGTCACGTTTGATGATCAGGGAAACATGTATGTGCCCTTTGGCGCAAACTCAAACAACTGCCAGGAGGTCAACCGCACACCCAATTCACCCGGGATCAACCCTTGTCCCCTGCTGGCAGACCACGGCGGCATCTGGCGTTTCGATGCGAACAGGAAAAATCAATTGCAGAAAGACGGATACCTGTTTGCCACCGGTCTGCGGAGTGTGGTGGCCCTGGACTGGAACAAAGACGACAATAATCTTTATGCGCTCCAGCACGGCAGGGATGATCTTTTGAGATTGTGGTCGCGCTTTTATTCACCCTGGCAAAGCGCCGAGCTCCCCTCCGAAGAATTCCTGCGCGTGAAGGATGGCACCCACGCGGGGTGGCCCTATTGCTACTACGATCAGCTGCAGGGAGAAAAAGTACTTGCTCCGGAATACGGCGGCGATGGCAAGATCACCGGGGATTGCGGAAAATATGAGAAGCCCCTCATCGGTTTCCCCGGACACTGGGCCCCCAATGACATTTTGTTCTATCAGGGAGACCAATACCCCGAACGTTATAAGAACGGCGCCTTTATTGCCTTCCACGGCTCCACCAATCGCGGCCCCTACCCTCAGGCCGGATACTTCATTGCTTTTGTTCCTTTCAGGGACGGACAGCCTTCAGGCCCATGGGAAGTCTTTGCCGATGGCTTTGCCGGCGTGGACCCGATCGTCAACACGCGTGACGCAAAATACCGTCCGATGGGCATCGCCATGGGGCCGGATGGGTCCCTCTACATTTCAGACACAGAACTCGGAAAGATCTGGCGCATCGTGTACAAGGGAGAAAACGATAACTTCGGAGAAGCGCAGCTCGCAAAGATGGAACAGCGCAAGTCACGCTCCCACATCAGAAAACCACACCAGATCGACGATAACCTTGATAAGGGAATTGTTGTGGGCGGAGAAAAGATCTACGGGATCTATTGCGGCACCTGCCATCAGCGCGACGGCAAAGGCGCTTCCGGCCGCTTCCCCCCCCTTGCTGGCGCATCCTTTGTCAACGGAGACAAAAAACTGCTCATCAGTATCGTACTGAAAGGGATGGAAGGCCCCATTGAAGTAAATGGTGAACAATTCAATGGAACCATGCCTGAACATAGCTTTTTGGGCGACGAAGAAATTGCAAATGTGCTAACTTACATCCGCGGCAACTTCGGCAACAAAGCCACTGCAGTCACCGCAGAAGAAGTCGCCTCCGTAAGGCAATCACTCAGTCAGTAATAAATTTTGAATCTTAAATCTTAAATCTTGAATCTTAAATGTTAAATTTTGAATCTTGAATCTTGAATTTTAAATCTTAAATCTTAAATCTTAAATCTTAAATCTTGAATCTTGAATTTAAATCCTAACCAAC
>JBARAD010000295.1:0-26492 GCA_049791675.1 Chryseosolibacter sp. | reverse complement strand
TGTGATAACGGGCCGCCTGGGGGCAATACGCGCAGTCTTCCGGACATCCCCCGGTCTTCACCGAAAGCAGTGTGCAGACCTGAACCTCCGATGGATCATGATACTGGCGGTGAACAGTCGCACCCTTGTAAACAAGTTCCAGAACGGGTGTATTGAAAATTTCCGTAATCTCTTCGCGTGTCCAGTTATTTCTTATCGTCATCAAACCTTAAATCTTAAACCTTAAATCTTAAACCTTAAACCTTAAATCTTAAACCTTAAATCTTAAACCTTAAATCTTGAATCTTAAATCTTGAATCTTAAATCTTAAATCTTGAATCTTAAATCTTAAATCTTGAACCTTAAATCTTAAATCTTAAATCTCAAATCTTGAATCTTAAATCTTAAACCAGCCCCTATCTCCTAATGAAACTGCATTTCAAACGGCATGCGCGCCTGAGGCCCCTGGTACTGCTTCAGCCTGTTGATGTGCTGATACCAGGTATACATCTCGCCCAACTCCGCCCTGATCGCCTTTGCTTCAGCGTTTTCCTCAAGGTTCATCATCAGTTCTTCGAAGAAATTTTTCGGCGCCGGATAGAATTTTAATTTGTAATCATCCGCTACGCCTGCTTTCTCTGCAGCGATCTTGACAGCGTCGTTAAAACCCCCGAGCACGTCAACGAGTTTCCGTTCGAGCGCCTGCTGGCCGGTCCATACGCGGCCGGAGGCAACCTGCTGGATCTGCTCGTGGGCAACATTGCGGCCTTCCGCTGCCTTGCTCGTAAAAGTGTTGTAATAATCGTTCAGGTTCTTCTGAATGAAACTCTTTTCCGTCTCGGTGAGGGGCCGCGTAACCGTATAGGTATCGCCGAATTGTCCGGTGCGGACTTCGTCGAACGTGATGCCGAGTTTGTCGCCGAGGAAATCGCTGAGATCAAACATGATCCCGAAAATACCAATGGACCCGGTGATGGTATGGGGCTGTGCAACGATGGTATCACATCCCATCGACAGATAGTAACCGCCGGAAGCCGCATAATCCGACATGGAGGCAATCACCGGTTTTGCTTCCCTGGCCAGCTGGATCTCGCGCCACATCATGTCGGAGGAAACGAACTCGCCTCCGGGCGAATTCACGCGCAGCACAATTGCCTTGATATCGTCATCGCGACGGGCTTTGCGTATCTCTTCAACAAATGTATCCGCGCCGATCACCTGGTCATTCTGATTGCCGTCACCCGGCATGATCGTACCGTCGGCGACGATAACAGCAATTTCATTTTCAGAGCTCTTATATGTGGAGAAGCTTTTGCGGTAGCGGTTATACTTCACGAATTTAATCTCATCATCTTCTTCAATGCCGAGCCTGCCCTTCAATAGTTGTGCAAATTGATCTTTATAGATCAGGGAATCCACGAGGCCAAGTTCTACTGAGGCAGGGGCGTTCGTGACAAGCATGTTATCAGAGATCTCTTCAAGCCTCTGCTTGGGGATATTCCTTGATTCGGCGATGCGTGCGAGCATGTGGTCGTAAATGCCGTTGGCCAGGGCAGTGAGTTGCAACCTGTTTTCGGCGCTCATTTTCTCCATGAGGAAAGGCTCCACAGCGCTTTTAAATTCCCCTACCCTGAAGATCTGCGGGTGGATCTCCAGCTTGTCAAATAGTTTTTTATAGAAACCGATGCTAACAGTCAGTCCGTTGAATTCCATTTCTCCCTGCGGATTGAGGTACACCTTGTCCGCGGCGCTGGAAAGATAATAGCCGCCTTCTGACATGGTTTCATTGTAGGCCACAACCCACTTGCCGCTTTCCCTGAAATCGATCAGTGATTCCCGGATTTCTTCAATGGAAGAAAATCCTGCCATCGGCTGGCTCACCTCGAGGTATATGCCGCGGATCTTGTCATCGTCTTTGGCATGCGCGATGGCCTGTTTCAGTTGAAGCAATCCGATCTTGCGAACATCGCCGCCGGGTATTGGCAGGCCCGCCAGGGGGTTTTCCTGCTGCATCTCCGTGACTTGCGCGTCAAGGTTGAGATGCAGCACGGAGTTCTCCTGCAGCACGACTTTCTTGTCGTCAGAAAACGCCGAAATCATGGCCGAGATCAGAAAGATGGAAAGGAAGAAAAATACAATCATCGCTGTCAGTGCACCGAGACAGGATGAAAGAAAAGCTTTTCCAAAACTCATAAACGGATTTATTTAAGGTTCAAAAGTACGCATAACTGCGTCGAATAAAAAAGTATGTTTGCAGGGTACCAAGGGCATGAAGAACGGTATTTTTTTATTGCTGGGATCGAACCAGGGAAACCCTGCTGACAGGCTTGCCGACGCGGCGGAAAGGATCGGACAAAATGCCGGGAGGATCCTCACGCGGTCTTCCCTCTACAGGACAGAGGCGTGGGGCATGCAGGATCAGCCGGAATTCTACAATCAGGTACTAAAAGTCCAATCCTCATGGAATCCGCAAAGGTTACTGGAAAAACTGCTCGCCATTGAGGAATCCATGGGCCGCGTGCGGGTACAGAAATGGGGTCCGCGGATCATTGACATAGACCTCTTGTTCTACCATCAACGGGTAATTGATACGCCGGACCTTCAGGTGCCTCACCCCGGTATCCCGCAAAGGAAATTCACGCTGTTACCACTTTCCGAGATTGCGCCTGACTTTGTGCATCCGGTTTCCGGGAAAAGTATAGCCACCCTGTTGAAGGAGTGCAGGGACCCGCTTCTGGTGGAGAGAGTAGCCAGTCCTTCGATCCCCTAGGGAACTTAAATGTCTTGTGAAGAGGGACAGGGCAGCCTTGTCCCTACTGGAGGCTGGAGACTTCGGCGTCGGGGGAGATCTTTTTCACCAGTCCCTGCAACACTTTACCCGGACCGCATTCGATGAAGGTACGCGCGCCGTCCTGCGTCATCTGGCGAACGGACTGTGTCCAGCGGACAGGCGCGGTCAATTGCGCGATGAGGTTCTTTTTGATCTCATTCACGTCTGTGGAAGGGAGCGCATTCACATTCTGATACACAGGACAGACCGGTTTGCCGAACGACGTTGTGTCAATGGCTTTCGCAAGTTCTTCCCGTGCCGGTTCCATCAGCGGAGAGTGGAACGCCCCCCCTACCTGCAGCGGAAGTGCCCGTTTCGCGCCCGCCGCCTTTAACTTCTCACAGGCAATCTCGATCCCTTTCAGGCTGCCCGAGATCACCAGCTGACCCGGACAGTTATAATTTGCAGCCACCACCACTTCGTCAATGCCCGCGCAGATCTCTTCTACGACGTGATCATCCAATCCGAGAATAGCCGCCATCGTCGAAGGGTTTGCTTCACATGCCCGTTGCATCGCCATGGCACGTTTGTATACCAGTTTCAGTCCGTCTTCAAATGAAAGGCAGCGGTTGGATACGAGCGCCGAAAATTCGCCCAGCGAATGTCCCGCTACCATATCGGGTTTAAACGATTCGGATGTCATTGCGATCGCTACTGAATGCAGGAAGATCGCTGGCTGTGTCACCTGCGTCTGCTTCAGCTCTTCCGCCGTGCCGTTGAACATGGTGGCGGTGATATTGAAACCCAAAATCTCATTGGCCTTGTCGAGAAGACTTTTGGCCCTGGAATTCTGTTCATAAATATCTTTGGCCATTCCGGGAAACTGCGCCCCCTGGCCGGGGAAGATGTATGCTGTCATATGCAGAAATAAGGATATACGGTTTAAAACTCCTGCAATGTTAAAGGTTTCACAGGCAAAGTTCAAAGAATGAGGTCCAAAGTTGAGCGCCGTGGGCGATGACGTCCATGCGGCAGGAATATGCCGGTCACGCAACGGTTCTTGCAGCAGACAGGAACTCACGTTCAGCACGGATGGAAACAATATTCGGCCACGAAATTTATCATTGGTCTCAGCCCAAAGTGTCATGGGTTGAATGCGTACGCAGGGTGTGGCACACGTGTGGCGCTCAAACAAAAAGGGCGTATATCCATCCCGTTGGATACGTTACTTTACTCCCGGTTTGTTTTCTACCGCATCAGGTGAACCCAACCTTTGATGACCTGGGTGCGCCTGGCGGGGTCAACGGAATCAAACGTGACATCGGCAACGTAGTAGTAGACACCCGTGCTGAGTTCCCGGCCATCGGAATCGCGGCCGTCCCAATCCAGGTAAATGGTCCGTTCTCCCCCGGATTCATAGGTGTACACTTCCTTACCCCAGCGGTTGTATATACGCACGGAAACTTTATCGACGAAGCGGGCGCATTTCGCCTGGCTTTCCGCCGGCGTTACAGCACAGACGCCGCCGCCGTTTTCGCCCGACAGGTTGCGGTCGCTGTATGCGCTGAACAAATCGTTGCATCCATCGTCATTCGGTGTGAATATATTGGGCAGCTCGTAGTACGGACAGTTGTCGAAACAAACTGCTTCGCTCAGTTCACTCTCGTTACCGGACCGGTCAACAGCCTGTATCTTGTAACATCGCGCAAAGGACGGCAGGTTTTCATCTGTAAAGGCCGTGTCGCGGATCTCAACGGGCAACAGCGTAAAGGTTGAACTGCTGGAGGCAGCGACCCATATCTTGTAATAGGAAACGTCGTTCGCACAATCGCCTTCGGGTCGCGCCCAGGTGATCGTATTCGAAAAAATATTGGTATTGCAGGTTTCAAGGTTGCTGGAGTAGGCGGTGCAATCCAGGGGTTGATCCGGCACAGGTGTTTGCGGCGTACAGGGTTTCGTTGAATCCCCGGGCTGTGCACATATCATCTGAGAGAAATTCAACAGCGGCTCTGCAATTTGCGGATTGCCATACGCGCCACGCGTCATTATTTTATAGCAGTAAAAGGCATTGTTGTCCAGCGGTCCCTCATCGAGATACGTGAACCCTTCAGCCGTGACATCCACGCTGTCGATCAATAGCAGCGCATCCTCTGTGGCGCCCTCCGGTCCCCGGTATATCAGATGTCTACTGGGGACAGTTTGTATCTGGTTGGACCAGGGAACAGTAGCGCTCCACGTTAACTGAATTTTGTTCAGCTGTGAATCTGCCTCCAGGCGCACCGTTGATGCCGTGGCGGAAGAGTCCAGCAGCGCGCCATTTGACGCCACAGCGATGATGCGGTAGTTGTAAACTTTTGTTTCTGTATCGAGGCCCGTATCGGTGAACGAAAGGTTTGCCGTGGTTGTGATCAGTGTCAGATTGCCATCACCCTCAAAGCCATCGGCGCGGAACACGCGGTAGGTAAAAGGGCCGGGAAACTGCGCGGGGTCAGCCTCGTAGGGAGCAACCCATTTCACCGTGACCTCGCCGCCGGCCGCGTCCGTCCGATCGACCGTTACGTTGGTGATGATCGCTTTATCCGCGAGGATAGGGTCGAGGCATATCTCCTCCGAAACATAGCTTTCGCCGCCTTTCGGCAAGGGGAATACGGCCACGAGCCGGTAGCAGTACTGGGCGCCGCTGGCAAGGCCTTGTCCCTGGTTGGTATCGGTGTAGGTGCTAAGCGAATCCGATACCGTGGCGATCAGCGTATACCCGAGATTATCCGGCATACCCGTCTGACAGGAATCGGGTTCAAAAGCAAAACTATCCACCCTGCGCCAGATCTGGATGCGCTCGGCATTCTGACAGCGATAGGGATCCCACTGAAGGGTGGCTGACCGTGTCGGAAGATCGACTGTGGCGCTCGTCCATTCGGGCTCCGGTCCGACCACTTTGATAAACCAGGTTTTGAAAGTCACCAGCGATGTTCCGTTGGGTTTCTTATCCGTGATCTTGAATACAACCTGGTAGGGTTGATCCTTGATATGGGCGCAATCCGTTTTCCACTGGAATTGCAGTTCGGCGGGCTGGGCCGCAAACCGCGCCGGGAAAGGCGAATAGGTTGCCGGAGACTCGGCTTCAGCAAAGTTAAATATCTCCGAAAAGGCTTCGATCTTCACACTATCGCCATCCGGGTCCGTTCCAAAGATCGTCGCGTCCAGGATCGATCCTGCTTCCACGCACACATCTTCAGGGACTTCCAGTTCAGGGCGTTCATTGTCGCAGTCGTCCACGATGATCTGCATATCGCGTCGGACAAATCCGATGGGAACCCAAACACCCCTCACGTTTCGCCACTCGCGGATAACGAAGGCAATATTGAATTCGCCGATGGCATTACCCGGTGCATCCCAGGTCAGCGTACCATCGACAGGGTTAATAGCAAAAGTCGGTGTGCCAGTGCCGGTTTCGTTGCCATTGTTATAGTTGGAATAAAACTTCGGGTCGCTGGGCTGCTTGTAATTCACCACCATGGTATTGTTGTCGCGGAAGGGTATTACCATCTCGTAGGAGAGGCTGTCGCCATCGGGATCATATGCCCCGGGATTGTGGAAGAAGGCAATGCCTGTGCAGGCCCGGTCGATGGGTGGAACCAACAACTTGGGACTGTTATTACAACCGACAAAAGGATCAGCGATGAGCAGGGTTTCTATGTAGAATCGCGTATTGACCGAACCATCCATGTTGAGCACGCCCGCATTCCGGTTGGGCTCGCTGTAGCTGATCACGTACCTTCCGTTGCCTGAGTAAGTGTGGGTGACGGTATAGGATGCGGTGGCAATGCCCTCGCCGAGATCCGAACGCGGTACGTTGGGCTGCTCCTCGATGAGCATCCTGTTGCCATCCCCGAAGTCCAGCCAGTCATCCTCACCACCGAAAAGAACATTCGTACCAATGGTATTGGTAAACACCGTTACCGTGATCCTGAAAGTAAGACTGTTACAGTTGACCCTTTCCACTGTTATTTCCCCCGCCCGAAGGTGGGTGGCATAGCCAGAATAAGAAACAGCGGATATCAGGATGAATGTTAAAAATAAATGACGCAGAAGTGTTATTCGGTTCATTCTACAGGTTAAAAAGAAAGCAAAACCTCTTTCAGGAAACACCCAGGATTAAGGTACAATATAAAACGTTGTTCCCATTCCCGAAATCCCTCTGAAAGTAACGGTAAACCCTAAAAATTAGTCTTTTTTGCAAGAAAATCTTTGGAAAAAGGCGCTCCCGGCACCGGGGCTTATTACCAATCTGATACAAATATGCCCTAAAAAACTTACCCGTCCGAAAAAAAAATTTCTTTTCTCCCGGCTCTGAGAGCCAAGGTTTTTGTGCTTCATCGCCAACCATTTAAGTGGATTACTGAAAAAATTCGTTTAACTGTCCGAGCGGAGGAAAAAATCCGGCGGGATTTGAAGTGATCCAAATTATAATAAATTGCACAAGCAAACCTCAAATCACCTGGCTTATTTCATGAAACCTGATCCCCTGGCCATGAAGTTTCTGTTGCAAAGACGCGAGATGGAACTTCAAAAGCTCATCAGACAGATGAAACACGATAACCTCCACACCAGTCCGGTGTATAAGCACCTCGAAGCGGAACTTGACACCGTCAAGCATCAGCTTACCAATGGGGAGAAAAAACAATAAATTTTATTTCACACGGCGCGGAAGTACCTTTGGGCAAATGAAAGCCCTTTATGCGCCTCGTCCGAGAGATATCCAATCCTGACTTCAAGATCACCATCTTTTCGTGGAATAACCGTTACCTGATCAAGCTTGAACAGGGCCCGTTGGAGCAGACTTTCAAGATCCCCGAAATGGACCTGTCGGCCGAAGACGACTTATACGCCATTCTCGATGCGGAATTTCTCCGGCAGGCAAACGGCCGTTTCATGGAGATGGGGCATTCGCTCCACGAGGCCCGCCAGCGAAGCGGAATGTGAGGTTTTTTATAGTGATATAAAAATTAGCTTATTTTGCCGTCCCAATGCAAGTTGCCGAGAAGAAAAACAAGAATAAACAGTACAAGCCTATACTGGATGGAATACCTGACTGGCCGGTTTACCGCCTGAGCAAGAACAGGAAAGAATTCATAGAGGAAGTATCTCAATACACCTTTTCCCAGATCAAGCAGACCAGACCGACCACCAAACTGTTAGTGGACGAGCTGGAAGCGACTGTTTATCGCGAACAGCAGCGCATGAAGCGCAACCGCTGGCGTGTGGATCCCAGGGACGAGCCAAAATTCTGGGCTGGCATCAAAGAGGAACTCACATCGCTGAACAACGGTCTTTCTGAAGAAGCTCCGGCCAAAGCAGACGATATTCTCTATCGGATCATTTACCGGTATGCTGACGAAATTGCCGGAAACTTTAAAAGCAGCTCATACCGCGTTGCACGCGAGCTCCTGCGCTTCTGGTTCTCGCGTTTGCTGAACGGTGCGCGCGTAAAAAAATTCGGCGCATTCTTCCGCAACCAGTATACCCTGCGCGATAAAATTCATATCGTAGGAAAAGTAAAACAGCTGCGAAAACTTGCCAAGGTCGGTACCGTCGTGATGGTGCCTACGCATTTCAGCAACCTTGATTCCGTCCTGATCGGTTGGGTCATTCATTCATTGGGTTTGCCGGCGTTCATTTATGGAGCGGGGTTAAATCTCTTCAACATCAAGGCGTTTGCCTACTTCATGAACAGCCTCGGAGCATTCAAGGTAGACCGCCGAAAGAAGAACCTGCCCTACCTTGAAACGCTGAAAGCCTACTCAACGCTGGCCATCCAGAAAGGGGCGCATACTTTATTTTTCCCGGGGGGCACGCGTTCCCGGTCGGGCAGCATTGAAAAACAACTGAAGCTTGGGCTGCTTAGCTCAACCATTGAAGCACAGCGCAACCTCTTCCTGGGTGAAAAGCCCGATGAACCTGTCCGCAAGATCTTTATTGTACCGGTAACGCTGAATTATCATTTCGTGCTCGAGGCTCCTGATCTCATTGACGATTACCTCTCTGTAAAAGGTCAGGATCGATATGTTCCGGAACAGGACAAATACGGGAGCTGGCAACTGCTCCAGTTTCTGTTCAAGTTCTTCACAAAAGGATCGAATATTTCCGTCTCCATAGGAAGGGGACTTGATGTGATGGGTAACTACGTCGATGAAGAAGGCAACAGTGTTGACGCCCATGACCGCGTTATCAACACGCGCGATTATTTTGTTACCAACAATGCGATCGCCGTCGACAAGCAGCGCGAGGATCAGTACACGCGCATGCTCAGCCAGCGCATCATTACCGAATACCATCGTATTAACCGGGTTTTCGCCAGCCACCTCGTAGCCTTTGTCGCCTTTGAACGCTGGCAGAAACATCATCCGAAACTTGACCTTTTCGGGTTGCTGCGTCTTCCCGAAGAGGACCTTGAGTTATCATACGAGGAATTCCGCACTTCCTGCAAGCAGGTAAGGAAACGCATTTACGAATTGAAGGATGAGAAGAAGTTGAACCACGCCACGCACCTGAAAGGCGATATTGACCTCGTGATCCGTCATGGGCTGGAGAATGTGGGAATTTTTCATCTTAAGAGACCGCTGTTATTCAACAAGGAGGGGAACATCATCACGCGCGACCTCAATACCTTATATTATTATCACAACAGACTCGCAGGCTATGACCTTGAAAAGTTTGTCTGAAGATAAGCCGGTCGGCGTGATCGGAGCCGGGAATTTTGGGACTGCGGTTGCCAACCTGCTGGCGCCGAAGCGCAAGGTGTTGCTTTATGCCCGCGACAAGGAAGTGATCCGGCAGATCACGGAAACGCATGAGCACCGCGGTCATAAGATGCATGCTAACGTTCTTCCCGTTGACGACCTGGAACATCTGGCCGCGTCATGCGATGTGATCTTCCCCATCGTACCCTCGGCGCACTTCCGGTCGATGATGCAGCGCCTTTCCGGATACCTCCATCCCTACCACATCCTCATACACGGCACCAAGGGATTCGACATACAACTTCCCGAAGGAGAAACCATCGACTCGGTCGAAACACTTCACCGCGGACAGGTTAAGACCATGAGTGAAGTCATTACCGAAGAAAGCGCCGTGGTACGGGTCGGATGCCTTGCCGGGCCAAATCTCAGCAAAGAACTTGCTGCGGGCCAACCCGCGGCCACGGTCGTTGCCAGTCAGTTTAATGAGGTCATACAACTGGGCAAACGCCTTTTGCGAAATGATCACTTTCAGGTCTATGGCAACAATGACCTGGTGGGAGTGGAACTGGCGGGGGTGTTAAAAAACATTATCGCCATCGCGGCCGGCGCCCTCAGCGGCATGGGTTATGGCGAAAATGCCAAGGGCCTGCTGGTGAGCCGCGGCATGGTGGAGATGATATACCTCGGCCGCGCCCTGGGGGGAAACACCAAAGCATTTCTTGGTGTGGCCGGTGTCGGCGACCTGGTGACAACCTGCAACAGTTCGCTCAGTAGAAATTTCAACGTAGGCTTCAGGCTCGCGCACGGAGAAACCCTGCGGCAAATACTCGCGAGCACGGATGAAATCGCCGAGGGCGTCAACACGGTGCAGATCGCAAAAAAGTGCGCTGACTACTACAAGGTAAAAGCACCGATCACGGCTACGTTATATAAAGTCTTTTACGAAGACCTGACCGTGAAGCAGGCGGTGCAATACCTGATGCGCTATCCGCTGAATGTGGATATCGACTTTCTTTAGCCGACTACAGCGCCAGACGGATCTTTTCCGCAGCAGCAGCAAGCTGATCTTTCGTGGGATTTAATTTGGGACGACTAAAATTGATATCACCCATGGAATTCAAGGGCACCAGGTGCACGTGGGTATGGGGTACTTCCAGCCCGATCACGGCGATGCCGATGCGGTTGCAGGGGAATGCTTTGCGGATTGCGTGTGCTACCTTTTTGGAAAAAAGCTGCAGGCCGACCAGGGTGTCGTCGTCAAGGTCGAAGATATAGTCGACTTCCTTCTTGGGAACAACCAGCGTATGGCCCATGACCAGCGGATTGATATCGAGAAACGCAATATACCGCTCATCCTCGGCCACGATCTGAGCCGGAATGTCACGGTTGATGATCTTTGTGAATAAACTCGCCATGCTGGAATCGGTTTTGTGGTCAGCCCTATGCCCGATTGCTATCGGGACTTCTTAATGATCTGAGATCACGGTGCGGTTGTAATTATGCGGTAATGTTCATGATCTCGAATTCCATTTCCCCTGCAGGGGTTTTGATTTTCGCGAGATCGCCTTTCTTCTTGCCGAGCAACCCTTTGCCTATTGGCGACATCGTAGAGATACGTCCGCTCTTCAGGTCAGCTTCTTCCTCTGATACAAGTGTATAGGTAACGGACGCGCCGTTCTTCTTGTTTTTGATCGTGACTTTGGATAAGATCGAGACCTTGGAAGTATCAATATTATTTTCATCGAGCAATCGTGCGTTGCTGACAAGATCTTCCAGTTGCGCGATCTTTGCTTCCAGGTGGCCCTGGGCGTCTTTGGCCGCATCATACTCGGCATTTTCACTGAGGTCTCCCTTGTCGCGCGCATCGGCAATCTGTCTGGCAATATCAGCGCGCCCTTTCGACTTCAGCATGCTCAGTTCATTCTTCAGTTTTTCCAGACCGTCTTTCGTATAATATGATATTTTGCTCATAACGGTTCCTCCTTTATCATCCAATCAAATATTCAGTTGTTCGTATTGCAAGATTTTCTCACAGAACGCAAAAAAAAGAAACAACGACCTCAGGGGCGAGACCGTTGCTATGCTGCAAAGATAATACTTTCAGGGAAACAAAAAAAATCTTTCAGGTGCCCACCAGCTCGGGGAGGTGGGTCATGATCTGCTCCAGGATCTCGTCATCGAATCTGGCCAGGTATAACGTCTTTACTTTTGAGAGTTGTTCCACCGTCAGGCCCTTGGCTCCGCGAAGATCGGCCTTGTACAAACTTGCATTCTCAAAATCCGCACCCATGACATAGCAATTCTGGAGATTCGCCTCCATCAGGAATGCATTGTTGAAGTTGGCTTTGATCAGGAAAGCGTTCTCAAACTGCGTTTTTATTAGAAAAGCATCCTTAAAGTTAGCGCCGCTGGCATAGGCTCCCTTGAGGTTCGCCTGATTCAGATTCGAGTTTTCGAAGTTGGTCTGGTTCAACCGCGCATTTTCAAGTACCGCCTCGATGAGCGATGACTGCGAGATGTTCGAAGAATTCAGATTCGATCCCGAAAGATTGACATAGTTCAGGTTCGTGCGTGGCAAATAACAATTAACAAGATTGATGTCGTGGATCTTGTGGCGGTTCAGACGCTTGATATTCCCGACCGTGCGGAACGCGGCTTCCTCTGATTCCCATAAACGGAAGTCGTCGATCTCATCTTTATAAGTTCTGATGCGCTGGCGGATCTCACCATTCTGATTGAGCCAGAAAATGAGAATACCGATCACCGCGATGTCGAAGATCATGCCATGCGCCTCGGCAAGCACCTGCGCGATAAATGAATCGAAATCCTGCAAATAAAACGGAAGGCTCAGGCCCACCACGATCACGGCGACAAACACCAGCACGATCGTGGAGGTCAATAGTGGCTTCTCTATTACCGAATTGTAAAATTCAGTCCATCGTTTCATTTTCTTTTCCAAACCCTATTCGAGATTATTTACCTTATAACGGAATGTTTGTACAACCGCGCGACACGCATCAGGCTGTTGGTGACGCGGGTTATGAAAAAGGGTAACGCTCCGCTTCCACAACAGCGCAACACAGCAATGAACTTCTTCCATTATGATAAGCGGAGAGCTTTGATTTTCTCCACCAAAGCTACATTAATTTTGACGTGCGATTCAAATGTCCAGCCTGCAATATGCGGGGTGAATATTACATTACCGCCAGTTATCAGGTTTCTGAAGCCTTCCTTTTGAACGGGTGTTAATTCATGGAGTTTTTCATTTTCGAGCACATCGAGCGCTGCGGCGCGAACAAAGCCCATGGAGAAGGACTCTGCCAGGTCTGAAAGTGGAATAATCTCACCGCGGGCGGTGTTAATCAGGATAATCTTTTTCTTGAACTGGCTGAGGTATCGGGTGTTCACCATCCCGCGCGTTTCGTCAGTTAAGGGTATGTGCAAGCTCAAAATATCGCTTTCTGCAAAAATTTGGTTCATGTCAGCTTCCTTCCACAAATCATTGCTGAACCCGTGTTTATATTTATCGTATACCAAAATCTTACATCCGAATCCCGTCAATCTTTTCGCAAAAGCCTGTCCCATGTTTCCAAAGCCGATGATGGCGATCGTTTTCCCCATGATCTCACCGCCGCGATTGGCCTCTCTTAACCATACGCTGTTCATTACTTCCTGGTGCGCACGGGGAATGTGGCGCAACAGGCTTAACAGGATTCCCACGGTAAATTCACCCACCGCGTCGCGGTTTCCTTCGGCGGCATGGAGCACCTGAATGTTTTTGCCGGCGAGGTACGCGAGATCCAGGTTATCGACACCGGCACCTGCCCTGCCGATGAACCGAAGGGTTGGCGCATCACCCAGCAGATCGCTGTCTACGATGGTCTTGCTGCGGATGATCATGCCATCATATCCCTGATGCCGTTCCCGGATTTCATTGCGTGTAATCCCAGGGTGATAATCAACCTGCCATCCGAGGTCCTGAAGCATACGATGAAGGCTTTCATGCATGGGATCTACCACCAGACACTTTCTTATCATGATTATTGCAGCAATAGGTGAACAGTAAAAAAATAAATGGTCAGCCCGAGCAGGTCATTGATGGTCGTAATAAAGGGACCTGCAGCCAGCGCAGGATTATACCCATAGCGATTCAGCAACAGCGGCGTAACGGTGCCGATGAAGGACGCAAACACCACAACGCTGAACAGCGCGATCGAAACGACGATGGAGAGCTGATATTCACCGAACAAAACAATGTTCGCGCCCAGCACGAGAACGGAAAGAAAAATTCCGTTGAGCAGGGCGACGAAAAATACTTTCAGAAGGCGCTTCCACAGACCTTCATCTACAAAGTCGGGGTTTGCCAGACTCTGCACAATTAATGATGAGGATTGTATGCCGACATTTCCGCCGGTCGCCTGGATCAGCGGTGTAAAAAAAGCAATCGCTGTTACCCGTGCCAACTCGCCTTCGAAGAGACCCATGAACTTGGCGTTCATCAGTCCTCCGGCGATCCCGATGAGGAGCCACGGCAAACGCGCCCGTGTATTCCTCCACACGCTGTCGTCTTCCTCTACATCTTCGCTGATACCGGTCATCAGCTGACGTTCTTCGTCGGCCTGCTCGGTGATCACATCGACAACATCATCGATGGTGATGCGGCCCACGAGTTGGTTCCGCACATTGATCACCGGAACGGATTCAAAGTCATACTTGCGCATGATCTCGGCCACCTCCCAGTCTTCAAGGTATGTTTCCACGGCAATGATATCCTTTTCACAGATATCGCCGACAATCGTGCGCGCATCCGATATGATCAGATCCTGAAGCGCAACCCGACCGATCAGAATGTCTTCATCATCGACCACATAGACAGCGTAAAACTTCGAAACGTTCTCAGCCTGCTTGCGGATCTCTTCGATGCACCTGACAACCGTCCAGTGCACGCGCGCTTTCATCAGTTCCTTGGCCATCAACCCACCAGCTACATTCTCTTCGTAGCGCAGAAGCTCGGTGACCTGATTGCGCAGTTCGGCGCCAAGATCCGACAGCACCTGCTCCCTTACCTTGACCGGGAGATCATGAAGGATGTCGGCCACGTCATCCGAGTCAAGCTGATTCAGAAAAACCGCAATTTCCTGTGGCTGGTATATCTTGAGATAATTCTTGCGGGTATCGGGGTCGAGATCGTTGATGATCTCCGCCTGTAACTCGATCGACAGCAGATCCAGTACATATTTGGATTCCGCCGAATTGAATTCATACAGCAATGCTGTGATGTCGGCAGCCTTGACGCCCTCCAGGATCGTTTTGATAAACGTGGCATCACGTGCGTCGAGGGCTTCCTGAAAACGGTCGCGAAACTCTTTTGTTAATTCAAATTCAATTACCGGTTCCTGCACGACTTTCTTCAATTAGCCTGGTGAGATAAACAAAATCGTCAACGGCAAGTTGCTCTGCCCGCTTGTCCATCAAGGGAAGGGACGAAATTGCTGCGGCCAAATTTAGATTTTTTAATGCGTTGCGCAAGGTCTTTCGCCGGTTATTAAAAGCCTGCTTCACGACCTGAAAAAATAGCTTTTCGTCACAGCTCAGATGACTTCTTTCATTGCGCATCAGGCGGATCACGGCAGACATTACCTTCGGCGGAGGCGTAAATACTCCCGGGGAGACTTTGAATAAATAGTCAATGTGATAAAATGCCTGCAGCAACACGCTGAGTATACCATAGACCTTACTTCCCGGTTTTGAGGCGATCCGCTCAGCCACTTCTTTTTGGAGCATACATACCACCTGATCGACCCGATCGCGATGCTCAAGAACTTTGAAAAATATCTGCGAGGAAATGTTGTAGGGAAAATTTCCGATGATGGAAAAATGTCCGGGAAAAATTTTGGCCAGATCTGTTTTCAGGACATCCCCCTCAATGATCCGCCCGTCTTCAGCCAGATGATGCGATTTCAGGTATGCTACCGATTCGCGATCGATCTCTATGAGGATAAGATCCACGTCCGTGCGCTGATTCAGCAGGCGTGTAAGCACACCCATTCCCGGTCCTATTTCCAATAGCCGCACTGTTCCGTCGGGCGCCACCAGGCTGTCAACAATTTTAGCTGCCGTATGCTGATCGTGCAAAAAATGTTGACCTAGCGATTTCTTCGGCCGGACCCGGCTTTTATTCCCTTTTAACATGCGGCGCTAAAGGTAAAATAAAAAAGTCAGGCTTCACCAGGAATAAAAAAAGGAAGTGCCCTCCGGGCTATGGTCGATGGGGTTTCTTGTACCTCTTTCGTTTTTTTGTTAATTCGCAGTGAATAAAAACCAAACATGACGCACCACACCAAAGCTCACGAGAAACCACGCATCGGAATTACCCTAGGAGACCTGAATGGGATTGGTCCTGAAGTCGTCATGAAATCCCTCGCGGATGCCCGGGTCCTGAACATGGTGACACCGGTCATCTACGGCTCGGCAAAGGCGCTGGCCTTCTACAAAAAGTTACTCGCACTTGAAGAATTCAATTTCACTCCCGTCAGAGGCAAAGGGCAATTTATTGCAAGAACTGTCAATGTTGTTAATTGCTGGGAGGAAGTGGTTGAAATCAACCCGGGAAAACCATCGAAGGAAACCGGAGCAGCGGCCCTTCGTGCTTTGAAATGCGCCTGTGAAGAGCTCAAGGAGGGTTTGATCGACGCGCTTGTGACCGCACCCATCGATAAAAGCACCATCCATAGCAGCGAATTCCCGTTCAGGGGTCATACCGAATTTCTTGCGAAGGAGTTCGGCGGCGGGGATAGCCTCATGTTTATGGTGAGCGAAAACCTTCGGGTCGGCCTCGTTACCGACCATGAGCCGCTGCGTGATGTTGCTTCGCTGATTTCGAAAGAAAAGGTGGAAAGCAAGCTTCGGCTGATGGAAAACTCCCTTCGGAATGATTTTGGGATCAACAAACCTAAGATTGCGGTATTGGGCCTGAACCCGCATGCGGGTGACGGCGGCTTGATCGGCAAAGAGGACGAGGAGATACTGCGGGTGGTGATCGCCGATCAACGCAACAAAGGGAAGCTGGTAGTAGGCCCGTTGCCTGCCGATGGATTTTTCGGTACAGCGCAATACAGGCAGTACGATGCTGTATTGGCCATGTACCACGACCAGGGATTGATCCCCTTCAAAACCATCGCTTTTGAAAATGGCGTGAATTTCACAGGCGGGTTGTCAGTGATCCGCACCTCTCCCGACCATGGAACCGGGTATAAGATCGCTGGTAAAAACCAGGCGAATGAGATGTCGATGCGGGAGGCTATCTTTACCGCTGGGGAAATTTTTCGCCATAGAGCCGAGCAGTCTAAAGAAAAATAACCTCAATTGAATGGTTCAATTCAACCGTTCAACCCGCGGAATCGTTAAAAATGCCGATTATTGTCTAGTTTTGACCCTAAGTAAAGCTGTCGATGGATATTGTTACCAAGAAACAATTAAATATTCTCATTCAATTGGCCGAGGCCGATAAGCATTTTGCCAAGATTGAGCGGGAGATGATCTTTAAAATTGCGCGTGACCGGCATTTCCCGGAAGAAACCGTGAATGACCTCATTCGCAATCCTGAACCCATAGATACACTGGGGGCCCTTTCAACCGAACAGAAGTTCGAGTATCTGATGTCGAGTATCGACCTGATCTTCGCGGATCAGAATATCTTCGAAAGCGAGATCACCTTTTGCAAGAACATCGCGATCAAACTGGGGTTTAAGAAAAGTATCATCGATTATTTTGTCGAACACTACGGCAAAAAATCAAGGGAAGATCTCAAGCAGGCCGCCCTGCGGGAATACGTTTAAAAGTTCTTTTCTGGCTCAAAACCGCGCTTTTCCAATAGTTTTTTGCGCATTCCATTAATTCTCCTAAATTTGCCGACTTATTTTTAAAGCCTGACGGGCATGGGAGTGAGGGCATTTTCTGTTAATATTGTCGGTTTAACCAACACGGTTCACCACTTCAGTTTTGAGGTGGCGGATGACTTTTTCAGCAAGTATGGAACCGGGTTGATCACCCGGGGGAAGCTGACAGCAAACGTTACCCTCGACAAGCGGGAAACTTTTATTGACGCTGCTTTTCACATCACGGGAACGGTGGAGCTGACGTGCGATCGCAGCCTGGATTTGTTTGATTTTCCCGTTGCCATTGACAAGAAGCTGGTCTTTAAATACGGAAATGCAGATGAGGAGTTGAGCGACGAGATCGTCATGATCCACCGCGATAGTGATAACCTGGAGCTGGGGCAGTACATTTACGAATTCATTGCCCTGGAATTGCCGATGAAAAAGCTTCATCCGCGTTATCAGGAGGAGGAGGACGATGATACCTCAGGAAAGATCATTTACACTTCCAAACCGTCTGAAGACGATAAAACAGACGGTGAAGACATTGACCCACGTTGGGAGATATTGAAAAAATTAAAATAAACAGTTGTTGATATGCCAAATCCAAAACGGAAAACCTCGAAAACCCGGAGAGATAAAAGAAGAACGCATTACAAAGCTACTGCGAAGCAGCTTGCTGTATGCCCTGCTACCGGAGAACATCACCTGCCACACCGCGCTTTCTGGCATGAAGGAAAACTCTACTTCAAGGGCAAGGTAGTGATGGAGAAAGAAGTACTGGCATAAATGCAGTTGCCGGAATCTTTCAAGAGAAGAAACACAGCTGCCGTGACGGTAGCTTCCGCGGGCGAGTGCCTTTATTTCTCTTAAGTTAAAATGTATTGAAAATTTGCTCGAGTCATTCGGGCATTTTTCATTTTAGCGCTGAAGCATCCGACAATACTATTTTGAAGAAACAAAATCAAGGATATGAATAAAATCAGAGCCGCCATCACAGGTGTCGGTGGTTATGTTCCGGATTACATCCTTACCAACAAGGAACTGGAAACCATGGTCGACACCAGTGATGAGTGGATCACCTCCCGCACGGGAATCAAAGAAAGAAGAATCTTAAAGGGCGAGAACAAAGGCGTGTCTGTTCTGGGAATCGAAGCAGTGAAAAACATGCTGGCAAAGACCAAGACGGATCCGAAGGAAATTGACCTGCTCATTTTCGCGACGGTCACAGCCGACATGACCTTTCCCGCCACTGCCAACATTGTGGCCACGGCCGTAGGCGCAGTAAACGCTTTCAGCTACGACATGGGCGCTGCCTGCTCCGGGTTCCTCTACGGACTCACCACAGGCGCCAGCTTTATCGAAACCGGCCGCTATAAGAAAGTAGTGGTCATCGGCGGAGATAAAATGTCTTCCATCATCGATTACAAGGACAGGACCACCTGCATTATTTTTGGCGATGGCGCAGGATGCGTTCTGCTGGAACCCACAACAGAAGATGTGGGATTGATTGACTCGCTGCTGCGCAGTGACGGAAGCGGTGAAACTTACCTCCACATGAAGGCGGGTGGCAGCAGAATGCCTGCGTCACCAGCAACCATTGAAGCGCGCCAGCACTATGTTTACCAGGAAGGCGCCGCCGTATATAAATTTGCCGTCACCAACATGGCCGACGCAGCAGCGCAACTTGCCGAACGCAACCACCTGACAGCAGGTGACATCCGTTGGCTTGTGCCGCACCAGGCAAATAAGCGGATCATTGATGCCACGGCGCACCGCATTGGCATCCCGGAAGATCGGATCATGATGAATATCGAAAAATATGGCAACACCACTGCAGGCACCATTCCATTGCTCTTATGGGATTATGAAAAGAAACTGAAGAAGGGCGACAACCTGATCATGGCAGCCTTCGGCGGAGGCTTTACATGGGGCGCTGTCTATCTGAAGTGGGCGTATAACAGTAATTAAGTTATTGGTTATTGGTTGTTGTTTAATTGGTTGTTGGTAAACTTTGACCCTGGCACTTTGCGCTTTTAGCTTTATTTAATTGATTTGTAACTTAAAGTCGTTTAACATTTATGGCAACCATATCAGATCTCAGCAAGGGCAATTTCGTCCGTTACAACGGAGAGGTTATGCAGATCGAGGAATTGCTGCACCGCACCCCGGGCAACCTCAGGGCTTTCTATCAGGTGAAGATGCGCAACCTGCGCAATGCCAAAGTCGTCGAGAACAGGTTCAGGCCGGGTGATGAAATCGAGATCCTGCGGGTTGAGACCAAGGAATATCAATATCTTTATCAGGATGGCGAGAGCCTTGTCTGTATGGACAACCAGACATTCGACCAGGTTTACATCGATAAGAGTCTGTTGGGCGACGCAGGAAATTATATCAAAGAAGGTGTTACCCTCCTCATCGCTTTTGAAAACGGCACCAACCCGATTACGGCGGAAGCCCCCGCACATGTGGTGCTGGAAGTTCAATACACTGAACCCGGCGTTCAGGGAGATACCGCCACCCGTACACTGAAATCGGCCACCATGGAAAACGGTGTTGAGATACGCGTACCCTTATTTGTCAATACAGGTGAAAAAATTAAAATCGACACCCGCACAGGTGCCTATGTAGAACGTGTTAAATAAAAATATGAGCAAAAATCGCACGTCAAAATCAGCAGTAAAGAAAGAAACCAAGCAGATGCGGACACCACTGGAGTCCGGATCAAAACCCGAAATGCCCACATCAGAGATCCGCGATCTCATCGACTTTATCGCGAAATCCGGACTCAATGAAGTGAACATTGAAACGAAGGAGCTGAAACTCCACGTTAAACGAGAACCGGATCAGAAAATCCTTAAATCGTCGCCCATTGCCGCGCCCGTCATGTCACACGTGCCCATGTCGATGGCAGAACACGCAGCGCCCGCACCGAGCCTCCCCCCTGCTCAGAAACCCGCCGCCCCCGAAGCTGCAGGCAAGAAAACAATCGAGATCAAATCTCCGATGATCGGAACATTCTACCGGTCCTCGGGTCCCGATTCTCCCCCGTTTGTATCCATAGGCGACAAGCTTACGAAAGGCCAGACGGTATGCATCATCGAGGCGATGAAGTTGTTCAACGAGATTGAATCTGAAATTTCAGGAACTGTGGTGAAGGTAATGGTTGAAAATGCCACTCCGGTGGAATACGACCAGGTGTTGTTTGTGGTGGAGCCTGATTAATTTTTACGTCACTTTTTTTAATACAAGTATCATCATTTAATTCCCGCTAATCCGGGAACCGGGGTCTGATAATGGAATTTATGTTTAAGAAAATACTCATTGCCAATCGTGGTGAAATCGCGTTGCGCATCATACGTACCTGCCGTGAAATGGACATCCAGACGGTAGCCGTGTATTCCACCGCCGACCGCGAAAGTCTGCACGTGCGTTTTGCAGATGAAGCGGTGTGTATCGGCGATGCTCCCAGCAAAGATTCGTACCTGAACATTCCCCGTATCATCTCTGCGGCCGAGATCACCAACGCTGATGCGATCCATCCGGGCTATGGATTTCTTTCCGAGCGTGCCGAATTCTCAGCGATCTGCCATGAATACGGCATCAAATTCATCGGCCCCACGCCGGCCATGATCCAGTCCATGGGCGATAAATCCACGGCAAAAGACACGATGAAGAAGGCCGGAGTACCTACGATTCCGGGTTCGGAGGGTTTACTCAGCTCCATCTCCGAAGGCCAGAAACTGGCAAAGAACATCGGCTACCCTGTCATCCTCAAAGCAACAGCGGGCGGCGGCGGCAAAGGAATGCGAATCGTGAACGACGAGTCGGAATTCAAGAAAGCATGGGACGACGCACGCCGCGAAGCTGGCGCTGCCTTCGGAAACGATGGTCTCTATCTCGAAAAATTCATCGAAGAACCCAGACACATCGAAATCCAGATTGTCGGCGACCAGTATGGAAAGGTCTGTCACCTCTCCGAACGCGATTGCTCCATCCAGCGCCGACACCAGAAACTGGTGGAAGAAACACCTTCTCCCGCGGTCAGCCAGGAGCTCCGCGAGAAAATGGGTGAAGCGGCCATCAAAGGTGCCAAAGCTATCAAATATGAGGGCGCCGGTACGATCGAGTTTCTCGTTGATAAGCACGGAGACTTTTATTTTATGGAGATGAACACCCGCATCCAGGTGGAGCATCCGATCACCGAAGA
Organism: Chryseosolibacter sp.; assembly: GCA_049791675.1. Classification (GTDB taxonomy): domain Bacteria; phylum Bacteroidota; class Bacteroidia; order Cytophagales; family Cyclobacteriaceae; genus Chryseosolibacter. The sequence continues at coordinate 4,916 of JBARAD010000295.1, read as the reverse complement.
AGTAACCGATTACGACCTCATCAAGGAACAGATCAAAGTAGCAGCCGGAGTTCCTATCTCGGGCACAAACTACTTCCCGAACCTGTACGCAATGGAGTGCCGGATCAATGCAGAAGATCCTAACAACAACTTCAGGCCGTCACCCGGCAAAATCACCAACCTCCATATGCCCGGTGGCCATGGGGTCAGGATTGACAGCCATGTTTACGCGGGTTATACCATCCCGCCGAATTACGACTCGATGATTGCCAAACTGATCGTCAGTGGCCAGTCGCGCGAGGAAGTGATGACACGCATGAAGCGCGCATTGCAGGAATTCGTGATCGAAGGTATCAAAACAACGATTCCTTTTCACATCGCCCTGATGGACAACCCAACCTTTAAGTCCGGTAAGTTCACGACAAAATTTCTGGAAACATCTTTCGATTTCAGCACACTGCCCAAGTAGTAACCTGCACCGCCATGTCTGAACCCTGGCTGCTTGGCGCGGATCATCTGCCGCGGATACCCGCGGATTTGAAAGGATCGACGAAATCTTTCAGGTCTTTTTCCTGTTCAGCCAATATCCGGTGAATCCTGATTATTTTTGTTTATGATTAAAGTTGATGAAGTCCTGATCTCAGACGATATCCGCGACAAGGAGTTTGTCTGTAACCTTGAAAAATGCAAGGGTGCATGTTGCGTGGAAGGCGATTTTGGCGCCCCCCTGGAAGAAAGTGAGCTTCAGATCCTGGAAGAGATCTACCCGATTGTCAAGCCCTATCTTACCAAACAAGCGATCAAGACCATTGAAAAGCAGGGTACCCATACCCTGGACGATGACGGTGAACTTTGCACACCGGTGATCGACGGAAGGGAGTGTGTCTACTCCATTTATGACAAAAAAGGCGTTTTGAAATGCGGGATCGAACAGGCCTACAACGACGGAAAGATCGGCTGGAAAAAACCGATATCCTGTCACCTGTATCCGATCCGCGTTACCGCCAAAAAGAATTTTGAGGCCCTGAACTATCATAAGTGGCATATCTGCTCACCGGCGTGCTCGTTGGGGAAAGCGCTACAGGTGCCGGTGTATAAGTTTCTGAAAGATCCCCTGATCAGAAAATACGGTACTGAATGGTATTCCAGGCTGGAAAAAGCTATCGAGGAACAGCCTGCGAAACCAAAGAAAAGCAAGCCGTAATGTGACAACCATTTTCCTTTCGCCAGCTTTGCCGTGATTTTTTTTTGCGTGCGGATTGGCCGGTGAAATTAATCCGCCGAAACCATTGTTAGCTTTAAGTGTCTGTGAAAGCGTTCACTGCGTTGGATCATCTCAATTGCAGCGTTAATAATCCTTCCGACCACATCGAGGCGTGCAGGTCAGTTCATCCATGAATCCGGCAAAACCCGGTTCCGATTCAGGGGATTAATGCATAAAATTGTAGGTTGAATTTAATTGTGTAACAGGAACCTTAAAAGGGGATTGAAGGCGTAACCGGCCATGCTGCGGCTCGCGGATGTCAAATCCCAAAAAACCTTTAATCCCGGCAATCCAAGTATGGAATATTTAGAGAGTTTGAATGAACCTCAGCGCGAGGGCGTAATCAATACGGATGGCCCCTGCATGCTCATTGCAGGCGCGGGATCCGGCAAAACGCGTGTACTTACGTATCGCATTGCACACCTGATCCGGACCAAGAATGTCGATTCGTTCAGCATCATGGCGCTGACATTCACGAACAAGGCGGCAAGAGAAATGCGCGAGCGGATAGAAAAAGTAGTGGGCAGCGACGCCCGCAATCTTTGGATGGGAACATTTCACTCCGTATTCGCCCGCATCCTCAGGGCGGAAGCGCATCACATCGGCTATCCCAATAATTTTACAATCTACGATGTGGATGATTCCAAGTCCCTGATCAAATCCATTGTCAAGGAAATGGGGCTCGATGATAATGTGTATAAACCGGGCGCCGTCTACAACAGGATCTCCGCGGCAAAGAACCGCCTGATCGGATGGCAGGATTACCTCGTCAATGCCGAACTCATGGGCGATGATGCCGCCAATCTTCGACCGGAACTGGGCAAGATCTACAAAACGTACAGCCTTCGCTGCTTCAAGTCGGGTGCGATGGATTTTGACGACCTCCTCTTCAACACGGACAAGCTTTTCAAGGAACATCTGGATGTGCTCAACAAATACCAGCATCGCATACGTTATGTGCTGGTGGACGAGTTCCAGGACACCAACCTCTGTCAGTACTTCATCATCCGGAAACTTGCTTCGGTGACGGAAAATATCTGCGTCGTTGGCGACGATGCCCAGAGCATCTATGCTTTCCGCGGGGCGGATATCACCAATATCCTGAATTTCGAACGCGATTATCCCGAGCTGAAGGTATACAAGCTGGAGCAGAACTACCGTTCTACGCAAAACATTGTGCATGCCGCAAATTCCGTCATCAAGCGAAACCGCGCGCAGATTCCAAAGAATGTGTGGACGTCCAACGAGGAAGGAAATCTTATCGAACTGATCAAGGCGGTTTCAGACAACGAAGAAGGAAGGCTCATTGCCTCCTCCATCTTTGAGGAGAAGATGCAACACCAGCTCAAGTTCAGTGACTTTGCCATTCTCTACCGCACCAACAGCCAGTCACGCGCAATAGAGGAAGCGTTGCGCAGAATGAACATCAAATACAAAGTCATCGGCGGCCTCTCGTTCTATCAGCGAAAGGAGATCAAGGACTTGCTGGCGTACCTCCGCTTTACCATGAACCAACAGGATGAAGCCTCTTTCCGGAGGATCATCAACCTGCCCAAACGGGGTATCGGCGACAGCACGGTAGACAAGATCGTTGTCGCCGCCAACGACCATGGCACTTCCATATGGGAGATATTACAGGATGCCACCCCTTTCGTGGGCGGCCGGGCCGCGGGGCCTATCTCGGATTTTGTGGCCATGATCAAGCGGTTCAACCTGGAACTGGAACGCAAAGACGCCTATGATGCCGCCTTTGAGATTGCGAAGGGTTCGGGACTGCTTCGCGAATTATACGAAGACAAGACGGTGGAAGGCCTGAGCCGCTATGAAAACGTTCAGGAACTTCTGAACGCCATCAAGGAGTTTACCGATGACCGTGAACGGGAAGACAAATCCCTCGGCGCCTTCCTGCAGGAGGTATCCCTGGTGACCGGTCAGGATGAGGATAAAGACAAGGACCCTGACAAGGTTACCCTGATGACCATTCACATGGCGAAGGGCTTGGAATTCAAATACGTGTATATCTGTGGCCTGGAGGAAGATCTCTTCCCATCGCAGATGATGCTCAGCAGCCGTGCGGACCTGGAGGAAGAGCGCAGACTGTTCTACGTGGCCATCACCCGGGCGGAGAAGCGGTTGTTCTTCAGCTATGCATTGACACGGTACCGTTTCGGAAGGCTGAAGAATTGCGAGCCAAGCCGGTTTCTGGATGACGTGGATATGAATTACATCAAGCTGAGCACACGACACGGGGGTCTGGAATCAGCGCCGCCACCGAGCCAGTATGCAAAGAACCTGGTGAATGGCATCAAGAAAAACATCACCTCGGCTCCGCCACCGAAAAAATCAACCTCGTATCAGCCCCCTGCCGATTTCATACCCAGCGATACTGCAGGGTTGCAGACAGGAATGAAGGTGGAACATCCCAAATTCGGCTTTGGAACGGTAGTCAATATGGACTTATCGGGAGCAGACAGGAAAGCCAAAATCAATTTCAATGAGGTCGGCGAAAAAACCCTGTTGTTGAGCTTTGCAAAACTGCGGATCATCGAGAACTAAACTTTATCGCGGTTGGACGATATCATTTAAACACTTAGATTTGCTCATATAAGCCCTTGAAAGAAACACAGACAGCTTATCCAGCCCTGCTGTCACGATCATTTAACATCATCATACTTATCCATACATGACCATAGGAGAATATAATACCGAAAGGCCGCACCTTATCCTCAAGGAATATGGCCGCAACGTGCAGAAACTGGTGGACCACATCCGAACGGTTCCTGACAAGGACAAAAGGACGGAGATGGCCTATACGCTCATCGAACTGATCAAACAACTCACTCCCACCATCAAAGATCAGCCTGAAAACCCCCAACGCGTATGGGATGACCTTTTCATCATCGCCGATTTCAATCTTGACATCAACAGTCCTTACCCCGTGCCGGAAAGGGATATCCTGTTTAAAAAACCGGAAAGGGTGGATTACCCCCAGAGCCAGGTGCGCTTCAAGCACTATGGCAAGAACATTGAAAAACTGGTGAAGGAAGCTTTGAAGTTGGAAGATCCCCAGGAACGTCAGGAGGCGATCATCTATCTCGGCAAGCTGATGAAGACTTTCTATGGAAACTGGAATAAGGAGACCCTTGACGATTCTGTAATTCTCAAGGATATCCAGGAAATGTCAGGCGGCGCGCTGGATATGACGATCGAAAAAGTACGCGAAGACAACCTTTTTGAAAAGCTCTACAAAGAGCGGAAGAAAGCCAAACCGCAGCAGGGTGGCGGTCAGCATCCGCGCAGCGGCAACGGCGGCGGGCATCGCCCGTTCACCAAAGGCGGCGGTCACAAAGGCGGTGGAGGAGGCCAGTTCCGTAGAAGAAGGGATCAGTAGTTCAAAAATCAAAATTTAAGATTCAAAATTTAAGATTCAAAATTTAAGATTTAAGATTTAAGATTTAAGATTTAAAATTGGGCTTCGTCCACATTGTCAACTGTCAATATTGTTAAATGGGTGTTTTTAAGATCCGGGGAGGAAAAAAATTAAAGGGAGAGATCATACCACAGGGAGCGAAGAACGAAGCGCTCCAGATCCTGAGCGCAACGTTGTTGACCGAAGAACCGGTTACCATCCACAACATACCCAATATTGTCGACGACAATAAGCTGATTGAGC
>JBARAD010000294.1:0-30418 GCA_049791675.1 Chryseosolibacter sp. | reverse complement strand
TCCAAAAGCGCTGGAGGTATTGCAGCAGAAGGAATCGGCGGCACATGGCAAGAGTAAGTTCCTGTATTTCGTAAACAACGGGCTCCTGCTTTCAGTACTGGGTAAATATGAAGCCAGCAATGAATTTCTCGAAAAGGCCTACCTGTTCGGCGAGGACTACCGGGTGAATTATTTTCATGAGGCGACCGGATACTTCACCAATCCCAACCTAACGGTGTATCGCGGCGAGGACCACGAACACCTCATGATCCTGTATTTCAAGGCCATTAACTTTTTGAAAATGAACAGGCCGGAGGAAGCGCTGGTGGAATGCAGGCGCCTGAATATCCGGTTGAATCAATTAAGCGATAAATACCAGTCAGACAGCAAATACAGGCGTGATGCTTTTATCCACAACCTGATGGGAATTATCTATCAGTCGACCGGTGATTTGAACAATGCATTTATTGCTTACCGCAACGCCGTGGAGATCTACGAGCAGGACTATCGCGCGTTATTTTCCTTATCCGTCCCAAACCAGTTGAAGCGAGACCTTTTGAACACTGCGTGGTTCGTCGGCTTCAGGGACGAATTCCGGGAATACCAGGAGAAGTTTGCGATGTCAGATTTCATCCCGGAGAAACCCGATGCAGAGCTGGTATTTTTCTGGCACAATGGACTGTCGCCTGTCAAGAGTGAATGGAATATCAACTTTGTCATCGATCACCGGTCGGACAATGTAGTTGTATTCACCAATGAAAGCCTGGGTCTTTCCTTTCCCTTCCACGTGGAAGAGAAGCGCGAGAAATCCGATCTGCAGCGCCTGGATATCTTCCGGGTGGCCTTTCCGAAATATGTCGATCGGGCGGAGTACTATCACGGGGCGACCGTCAGGAAAGGTAGTGTAACCGTACCGTTGGAGTTGTCGGAGGATATCAGCAAGATCGCCTTTCATTCGCTGCAATCCCGAATGATGTTGGAATTCAGCAAGGGATTGTTGCGGGCTGCGCTGAAAAAGGCCACTGAACTCAGCATCAAGAAGGAGGACGAGGGCCTGGCCGCGCTCATTGGCGTGGTAAATGCCCTTACCGAAAAGGCGGATACGCGGAACTGGCAAACTTTGCCGCACAGCATCTACTACGCGCGCATACCCCTGCAGGAAGGTCAGAATGACCTCGAATTTTCCATTGCGGCGGATAATGACGGCGCGGACTATGATTTTTCATATCAGGCAAAAAAAGGGCAAACACTTTTCCATACCTTTTCCTCGTTAGAAACTACGGACATGCCCTTCAGGATGTATTGACGGGCTGAACACCATTGGCGATGGGCCGTGGATACCGGCAGTTTTATTATTCGGTAGATTTACTGTAACTTTAACTTTACGTGTATAGTTGTTAAAGCCAAAACCTTACTGCTCTGAAGCGCTTTTCTTCAATACTTTGCCTGATTATCGCCCTTTCAGGCGGTCCCTCTTTATATGCCCAGTATGAAAGAGAGGAAGATGCTACTATTCCGCTCGAACACTTTTACATCCAACGAAAAAAAAGCGGTCTCCGGACCCTTTTAAGCAAGCTTTATTTCAGTTTCAGTACAGGGTACGCAAACACCCCCCTGCGTCATAAACTTGACGGTTTTGGAATCATTCAACAGCCGGATTCCCTGCCCCTGATCTTTGACAGCAACAACGTTGCTGTGCGATATGCGAACTGGACCAATAATGTTGTACCCTCCAACAGTGCACTCGCCGCAGGTTCGTTTATGGTGAATTCTGACACTGCCGCCATCGGTTTTCGCAGCAGGACGTTCAGCATCCCATTAAAAGCATCGCTGCACGTGGAATTCGACCGTTACCGGCTTGGGGGAGGATATTCCATCGACTATACCCGCATGGGTACGTTCCAGCCGGTCAGTTATGAATCCGATATTGCCGGTTATTCGCTGGATCGGCCGAACATGTTCGTCAAGCATTATTTCGGGATGATCGGGGCCATGGTGTACCGGTACGATGAATATGCGGTGGTGGTTGATGCCAATATTGGCGGGTACAGCCTCGGGAAAGATTTTGCGAAGAATCTGATGAAAAAGAGCGTGTATATCAACCTGGGCGTGCGCGGGGAGAGGGAGTTCTCAGAATATTTCAGGCTGTTCATCAGGCCATCCTACGAGATCAAGTCCTACAAACTCACCATACCGGAGACTTCCCAGACGTTACAGCACCGGATGGATGGCTTTTATCTGGATGTTGGATTTACCTACCGGTTTCCGGAGTTGAGGAGGTGTTTTCTGAAGACGTGTCACACGCAGATCAACCATGCGCACGGGAACCGTGAGTACCGCAGCCGCCGCCATCCGATCTACAAAAAGCAAAATCCTCACTACGGCGAAAATTACCGTGAGCTCATCAAGTACAAGGGGAAAAACAAGAAAAAACTGAACCCTTATTAGCCGGGCATTCAAAGTTGAAACTTTAGTCTTCAATGGCCCGATAACTTTGAATTTTGAGGTCCAAACTTTAAACTTTTTGCTATCTTGCACGGCTGTAAAAAATCACGGATTACGGCCCTAAAACAACGCAAGTAAATGGCAGAAGATACCAGTGGTTTGCCCCCTGCAAGGCAAAGCATTATTCCGATTAACATTGAAGATGAAATGAGGGGCGCCTACATCGATTATTCGATGTCGGTCATTGTCTCCAGGGCGCTACCTGATGTGCGCGATGGTTTAAAGCCTGTGCATCGCCGGGTGTTGTACGGGATGCAGGATCTGGGTGTCAATTACAATAAGCCCTATAAAAAATCTGCGAGGATTGTCGGGGAGGTTCTGGGTAAATATCACCCTCACGGGGACGCCTCCGTGTATGACACCATGGTGCGCATGGCCCAGGATTGGTCTCTGCGCTACACGCTGGTAGATGGTCAGGGAAACTTCGGTTCGATCGACGGCGACTTCCCGGCGGCGATGCGTTACACCGAAGCGCGCCTCAGGCGCATTGCCGAGGAAATGCTGGCCGACATTAACAAAGATACGGTCGATTTCCAGCCAAACTTTGACGACTCGTTAACCGAACCAACAGTTCTTCCCGGAAAGCTTCCGAATTTGCTCGTCAATGGTTCATCCGGTATTGCCGTGGGGATGGCGACGAACATGGCGCCACACAACCTGCGGGAAGTTGTGGATGGTATTGTCGCTTATATCGACAACAATGATATCACCATTCCCGAGCTGATGAAGTTCGTTTCGGCCCCTGATTTTCCTACGGGAGGGATCATCTATGGAATGGCCGGCGTGCAGGAGGGATTCCTGACGGGTCGTGGAAGGATCGTGGTGAGGGCCAAGGCGGAAATCGTCACGAACGCGAATGGCAAGGACCAGATCATCGTTACCGAGATGCCTTACATGGTGAATAAGGCGATGATGATTGAAAAGACTGCAGCGCTCGTCAACGAAAAGAAGATCGAGGGCATCTCGGACATCCGCGACGAGTCGGACCGCGATGGATACCGCGTTGTGTACGATCTGAAAAGAGACGCCATTCCCAACATTGTATTAAACAACCTCTATAAGTATACCCAGCTTCAATCCTCCTTTGGCGTAAACAATGTGGCGCTTGTAAAGGGCCGTCCGCAAACACTGAACCTGAAGGACCTGATCAAGTATTTCGTCGAGCACCGTCATGAAGTAGTTGTCAGAAGAACGAAATATGAACTGGCCGAAGCAGAGAAACGCGCGCACATCCTTGAAGGTTATCTCATCGCGCTCGACAACCTGGACGAAGTGATCTCATTGATCCGGTCATCGGTGGATCCGGACGCTGCCCGCGAGGGGCTGATGACGCGTTTCGGTCTTTCGGAAATTCAGGCGAAGGCAATTCTGGATATGCGTCTGCAACGCCTGACCGGTCTGGAGCGCGACAAAATACAGCAGGAATACAAGGAAGTAAAAGAACTCATCGATCGGTTGAACGAGATCCTCTCCAATGAAGCGGTCCGCATGCAGATCATCAAGGACGAACTTGCAGAACTGCGCGACCGGTATGGCGATGAACGCCGGACGCTGGTAATTCCAAGCGACGATGACTTTACCATGGAGGATATGATCCCGAACGAGGATATGGTCATTACCATCTCCAACCAGGGTTATATCAAGCGCACTTCCCTTTCAGAGTACCGCACGCAGGGCAGGGGAGGCGTTGGTTCCCGCGGTGTGTCTACGAAAGAGGATGATTTTACAGAACACCTTTTCATCGCCCAGGCGCACAACTACCTGCTGATCTTTACCGATCAGGGTAAGGTATACTGGAAGAAAGCATATGAGATTCCGGAAGGCACGAAGACTTCCAAGGGACGGGCGATACAGAACCTGATCAACATTGAACCAGGCGACAATATCAGGGCCATCATTACAGTGAAGAATCTTCAGGATTCCGAATACATCAACAACAACTTTGTTATTCTCTGCACGGAAAGGGGTATCATCAAGAAAACCTCACTCGAAGCCTATTCGCGTCCGAGACAGGGTGGTATCAATGCCATTACCATCCACGAAGGTGACCGGCTGCTCAACGCCTCGATGACCAATGGCAGCAACCATATTGTCATCGCCAAGAGCGAGGGGAAGGCCGTGCACTTCAACGAACTGCAGGTGCGCCCGATGGGAAGGACGGCAGCGGGTGTAAGGGGCGTGACGCTGGATTCCGACACGGATAAAGTAATCGGAATGGTTTGTATTTCACGCGAAGATGCTAACTTATTGGTCGTTTCAGAGAATGGATACGGGAAGCGTTCTGAAATTGCCGATTACCGCATTACCAACCGTGGCGGTAAGGGCGTGAAGACGCTGAACATAACCGATAAAACTGGCAAACTTGTTGCAATCAAGGAGGTCGTCGACGATGATGAGCTGATGATCATCAACCGATCCGGTATCACCATCCGCATTGAAGTAAAGGAATTGCGGGTGATGGGCAGGGCCACACAAGGCGTACGGCTGATTAAATTAAGTGAAGATGACCGTATATCTTCTGTGGAGAAAATTCAAAAAATTGAAGAGAATTTAAGTCAATCAACAACCCTATAAACTACAATTGAAAATGAAAAGAATACTTTTTCTGATGTTGATGTTAATGGCGGTCGCTGTGTCTGCTCAGAAGAAACAGAAGCCCAATATAAACAAAGCATTAAAGTCTTTGCAGGACGGCAACATTGCCGAGGCGAAAACAACGATCGATGATGCGACGACCTATGAGAAGACCATGGGCGACGGAAAGACCTGGTACTATCGCGGACTGATCTATGCCGCCATTGATACCGCCTCCAATCCGGCGGTGAAAGGACTTGCCGAAGATGCTTTCAAGACTGCGATGGAGTCTTTTGCCAAAGCAGACCAGATGGCAAAGGCCGGATCCGAATACTTTATCACCGATCCCGCCACGGGCCCTATCCCTGTCACCAAGTCGCAGCAGATCGGACAATTGGCGAACTGGTACCTGAACCGTGGCGCCGCGCTGTATCAGTCTGACAGCCTGGAAGAAGCCATGGTGAATTTTGAAAAAACTCAGGTGGTGCTTCCCGATGATACCATTGCTTATTTCTACGGTGGCTTCGTTGCCAATGCCATGGAAAATCATGACAAAGCCATCGAGAATTTTGAAAAATACCTTGAAAAAGGCGGAACATCATCCGATGCTTATTCACTGATGATCAATACTTACTCTGGTCCGAAGGAAGACAAGGAGAAGGCGCTTGAAGTGACCCGCCGGGCAAAGGAAAAATATCCTGAGAATCCGGAGTTCCCGAAAGTCGAGATCGGCTTGCTGATCGACCTCAATAAAGTAGAAGAAGCAAAGAAAGGCCTGGAGGAAGCAGTCGTGCGTGAGCCGGACAACAAAACCTATCATTTCTATCTGGGATATGTGAACAGTAAACTGGAGAACATGGAAGCGGCCAAGAAGAATTTCGCCGATGCCCTTCGCGTTGATCCTTCCTATTTCGATGCGCAGTATTATCTCGCGCAGGTGTATATGATCGATGCGAGCAAGATCATGGACCAACTCAAAAATCTCGGTATTTCCGCAGCGGATAAGAAGAAGCAGGCTGATCTCGACAAACAACTCGTAGAGAAATTCAAGATAGCGCTGCCGCATTGGGAGAAGGCTGAAAAACTTCAGCCGAACGATCTCGATGTACTGGATCGCCTGAGAACGATTTACTATTATCTCGGAGACGACGCCAACGAAAAGAGGGTGACTGCCAAATTGAAGACCCTGAATCCCGACGACAATTAATCTTTTGATTTATAAAAAAAAAGCCAGTGGTCCCACTGGCTTTTTTTATTGATAGGCAATTCCTTTAACTTGACTCCGACAAAGTAATGCTCATGGCAAAAAAAATTAAAACGGCCCTGCTCTCCTATGGTATGTCAGGCGAGGTTTTTCATGGTCCGCTCCTGGAGGCGCATCAGGGCTTTGAGATTGTCAGTATCTGGCAGCGAAACCCTGCAAAGCCTGTGCGCCATCCCTACCGCGTGGTGGGCGACTACCGTGAGATCCTGAATGACACCGCGGTTGAGCTGGTCATCGTGAACACTCCCAATGAATCTCATTTTGCGTATGCCACGGATGCCCTGAATGCCGGCAAACATGTGATCGTAGAGAAACCATTTACGGTTACCGTACGTGAGGCGGAGCAGTTGATAGCGCTTGCAAAGACAAAGAACAGGCTGCTGACGGTCTTCCAGAACAGGCGGTGGGATGCAGACTTCCTTACTGTCAGAAGCGTTCTGGAGAAAAAGCTCCTCGGTAAACTGGTGGAATGCGAGATTCACTATGACCGTTTCCGGAATTATATCGAAGCGAATACCTGGAAAGAAGAGGCCAAGCCGGGCACCGGTATTCTGTACAACCTCGGCTCGCATTTACTGGACCAGGCCCACGTGCTTTTCGGTATGCCACAATACGTGGATGCGCGCATGGGGATACAGCGTCCGGGTGGCAGCGTAGATGATTTTTTCGACATACGCATGGAATATGAAGGTTTCTTCGTCATTCTTAAGTCAAGCTACCTGGTGAGGGAACAGGGTCCCCGTTTCATACTGCACGGCACGGAGGGATCTTTCCTGAAATCAGGTATCGATCCACAGGAACAGGACCTGAAAGACAAGAAAAAACCCGGGACCAAGGGCTGGGGATCAGAACCGGAAAACACCTGGGGTAAACTGAATACCACCGTTGATGGAAAACATGTAGAAGGGTCATACGAAACAATCCCCGGTAATTACCTGGCCTTCTATGAGAACGTATACAACGCCCTCGAGGGTGGACAGGAACTGATGGTAAAGCCCGAACAGGCCAGGGACGTGATCCGTCTCATCGAAACATGTCAGCAGAGCAATCGCAGCAAATGCGCCGTAAAAATATGACAACGACACCCCGGGGTAAAACGGGGCTATTTTTTATGGTTTTATTTATATATTGACCACCTTAAAAGGTCTATTGAAGATGCTGACATTTTAAATGGGGGCATCGGAAACACAAACACCACATCCTGCTAATGACTGCTAAAAAAACACTTCTTTCCTGCTTGCTCGTGCTCTTGTTTACGGGGAGCATGGCACAAGACAAATGGACAAAACTTTTCAATGGCAAAGATCTTTCAGGCTGGAAGCAACTGAATGGGAAGGCCAGATACGAGGTTAAGAACGGTGAAATTATCGGTACGACCGTGCACGGCGAACCGAACTCGTTCCTTGTAACGGAGAAGGACTATGGAGATTTTATCCTTGAACTTGAGTTCAGGCTCGATGCCGATATGAACTCCGGCATCCAGTTCCGAAGTGAAAGCAGGCAGGATTTCAAGGAGGGGAGGGTGCACGGTTATCAGATGGAGATCGATCCGTCGCCGCGCGCGTGGACCGGAGGCATCTACGATGAAGCAAGAAGAGGGTGGTTATATCCGCTTGAGTATAATGTGGCGGGAAAAAAAGCTTATAAGCAAAGAGACTGGAATCATGCCCGCATGGAATGCATCGGTCCGGTGATGCGCATCTGGATCAACGGTATTCCTACTGCCCATCTGGTGGATGATACGACGCTGCGCGGTTTTATTGCGCTCCAGGTGCATTCCGTACCGAAGCCCGAAAATTCCGGTCAGCAGGTGCGGTGGCGCAACATCCGTATCCGGACACAAAACCTCAAGCCATCCGCACCGGATTCTTTATTCGTTGCCAACCTGCTTCCCAACACTTTGTCAGAACAGGAGAAGCACAACGGGGTGACGCTATTGTGGGATGGTAAAACCACCAACGGATGGCGGGGCGCTTACAAAAATGAATTTCCGAAAAAAGGATGGATGATTGAAGACGGCGCGCTGACCGTTGTTCAATCGGATGGCGCGGAATCCGAAAACGGAGGCGATATCGTGACGGATAAGACCTATGGCGCCTTCGATCTTCAGTTTGAATTCAAGCTCACGGAAGGCGCCAACAGCGGACTTAAATATTTTGTCACAGAAAACGAAGGCAACAAAGGTTCGGCCATCGGTTTGGAGTATCAGATCCTTGACGATGAAAACCATCCTGATGCAAAAGAAGGTGTCGTTGGCAACCGCACCATTGCTTCGCTCTATGACCTTATCCCTGCGATCAAGGTACGTCGTGATGCGCGCCCAGTCGGGGCGTGGAACTCAGGACGCATCGTCGTTTATCCTGACAACCGCGTGGAGCATTGGCTCAACGGCAATAAGGTTGTGGAATATCAGCGGGGCACGCCCATATATCAGGCGCTGGTAGCCCGCAGCAAATATGCCAAATGGGAAAATTTTGGAATGGCGGAGAAAGGAAGAATATTGTTACAGGACCACGGTGACAAAGTTTCTTTCCGCAGCATCAAGATCAAAGAATTAAAGTAAGCGGTTAACGCGAACAAACATCCATAAAAACAGCATCATTAATACGGAAAGATAAAATGGTTGATCCACAAAAATTATTTGATATCAGCGGAAAGACAGCAGTCATTACAGGCGGCACGGGAGTGCTGGGAGGAGCAATGGCGATGGGCCTTGCAATGGCGGGTGCCCATGTCGTTGTTTTGGGACGTAAAAAAGAAAACGGCGACGCCCTCCTGACGAAAATACAGGAGGCAGGTAAGAAGGCCATGTTCGTACAGGCGGATGTACTCGACGCGGAGCAGTTGAGCGCTGCCAAGGAAAAGATATTGAAGGAACACAAGACCATCGATATACTGATCAATGCCGCCGGTGGTAACATGCCCGGGGCGGTCATTATGCCGGAGCAGAATTTCTTTGATCTGAAGATCGATGAATTTCAGAAAGTCGTTGACCTCAACCTCCTTGGAACGGTGCTACCGACGAAGATATTCTGTGACGTTATGGCCAGGCAGAGGAAAGGTGTGGTCATCAATATTGCTTCGATGTCTTCTTTCCGTCCCATTACGCGCGTGGTAGGATACTCGGCGGCGAAGGCTGCCATCGATAATTTTACGGGATGGCTTGCGATTGAAATGGCTAAAAAGTTCGGGGAAGGGATCCGGGTCAATGCAATCGCCCCCGGGTTTTTCATTACCGAACAAAACAGAAGGCTTCTCACCAATGAGGATGGAAGTTATACGGCACGCGGACAGGCTGCCATCAACAGCACACCTTTCGCACGCTTTGGTGTGCCGGAGGAGTTGATCGGCACGCTCATCTGGTTGTGTTCGGATGCATCGAAGTTTGTGACCGGAGTCGACATCCCGGTAGACGGAGGATTTAATGTGTTCTGCGGCGTCTGATCGGCTGTTAATGTAAGACCTAAACTAAAATTGAAGTGGAGATGTCAGAACATAAAAGACTGGAGCAAACGTGGAGATGGTTTGGCCCGGCGGATCCGGTGAGTTTGGCGGATATCAGACAGGCTGGTGCCACAGGCATTGTTACAGCCCTGCACCATATCCCGAATGGGGCGGTGTGGCCCGTTGAAGAGATCAGGAAAAGAAAAGCGCTCATCGAGGCGTCGGGCCTGCGGTGGTCCGTGGTCGAGAGCATTCCTGTACATGAAGACATAAAACGGCACAAGCCGAATTATGAGCGTTACATCGAAAACTACGGGCAGAGTATCAAAAACCTTGCGTCCTGTGGAGTGAAGACCGTTTGTTACAACTTCATGCCTGTGCTGGATTGGACCAGGACAGACCTCGAATATGTTGTGGAGGATGGATCAAAAGCATTGCGCTTTGATGCGATTGCCTTTACCGCCTTCGATCTTTTTGTTTTGAAAAGGCCGGGTGCGGAAAAAGATCACGCTGGCAGACTAATCGAGCAGGCGGAAAAATATATGCGCACGGCGACGAAGGAAGATCTTGAGAAGCTGAAAAAGAATGTGCTCGCCGGACTTCCCGGTGCGGAGGAAGGCTACACACTGGAGCAGTTCCAGGAAGCGCTGAATGAGTACCGCGGCATCGATGATAAAAAGCTGCGCGAACACCTGTATGATTTCGTGTCGCAGATCGGTCCCGTTGCCGAACAGGAGGGAGTAAAATTAACCATCCATCCGGATGATCCCCCGTTTCCGATTTTCGGCCTTCCGCGTGTGTTGAGTACGGAAGCGGATGCAGTAGAATTATTGAATGCGTATAAGGGTGCGAGCAACGGACTGTGTTTTTGTACCGGCTCCTTTGGTGTGCGCCCCGACAATGATCTTCCCGGAATTGTGCAACGACTGGGAGACCGGATTAATTTCATCCACCTCCGGAGTACAAAAAGGAATGAAGACGGAAGCTTCTTTGAAGCAAACCACCTCGATGGGGATGTCGATATGGTGGCTGTTATGAAAGAACTCGTTAACCTTCAGCAAAAACGAAATGCCCCGGTCCCTTTCCGTCCCGATCACGGACACCAGATGCTCGACGATCTGCGTAAGAAAACGAATCCCGGATATTCTGCCATCGGGCGGTTGCGCGGCCTTGCGGAGCTGAGGGGACTTGAACTGGGAATACTGAGTGCGCGCTAATAAAATGAGACCCATATGATCAAAACCTCAAAAAGCTTCTGTGGGGAAGATTTCCTGCTGGAAAATGAATTTTCACGGTATCTCTATGAGCAGCATGCTTCTGCCATGCCTGTGATTGATTTTCATAATCACCTGTCACCACAGGACGTCGCCGAAAACAGGAGATTCAACAACCTGACGGAGATCTGGCTGGAGGGCGATCATTACAAATGGCGGGCGATGCGCACGAATGGTGTTGCGGAAAAATACTGCACAGGAAATGCTGACCCGCTGGAAAAGTTCGTCAAGTGGGCAGAAACCGTCCCCTATACGATGCGGAATCCACTTTATCACTGGACCCACCTGGAGCTTAAAAATTACTTCGGTGTTGACAGGCTCCTGGATGGGACCAGCGCACGTGATATTTACAGCGCGTGTACGGCCATGCTTCAGGAAAAGGAGTTTCACGTTCAGAATCTCTTGCGGAAAATGCGCGTAGAAGTCGTTTGCACGACAGATGACCCCATCGACTCCCTGCAATATCACCAACAGTTTGCCAAACAGGATGCGGGATTCAGGATGTTTCCAACATTCCGCCCGGATAAAGTCTATGCTGTTGAGAACAACACTGCCTGGAGACAATACCTTGAAAAGCTCGAGTCTGTCGCAGGAAAAAGAATTGGCTCCTTTGTGGATCTGATCGATGCACTTCAGGCGCGTGTCGATTTTTTCGACAGCGTTGGATGCCGGGCTTCTGATCACGGCCTTGAACATATGTACTTTGAAACCGGTGCCGAACAGGATGCCGACAAGATCTTCGTGAAGTTAAGAGAGGGCAAAGGTGAAGTGCTGGACCATCACGCCTTTAAAAGCGCAGTGCTCACGGCATTGGGAAGGATGTATCACGCGAAAGGCTGGGTTCAGCAA
The DNA here is from genome assembly GCA_049791675.1 of Chryseosolibacter sp. GTDB lineage: Bacteria > Bacteroidota > Bacteroidia > Cytophagales > Cyclobacteriaceae > Chryseosolibacter. The sequence continues at coordinate 18,529 of JBARAD010000294.1, read as the reverse complement.
TTCCACGTCGGCGCACTGCGCAACAACAGTACACGGATGCTGCGCGATCTGGGGCCGGATACGGGCTTCGACTCTATCGGCGATTTCTCCCATGCGCGGAAGATGTCACAGTTCTTCAATAACCTTGACAATACCAATCAGCTTGCGAAGACCATCATATACAATCTTAATCCTGCCGATAACGCTCTGTTTGCGACCATGACAGGTAACTTCAACGACGGTTCGTACCCGGGAAAAATGCAGTATGGTTCGGGTTGGTGGTTTCTTGACCAGAAAGATGGTATGGAAAGCCAGATGAACGCGTTGTCTAACATGGGGTTACTCTCCAGGTTCGTGGGCATGGTTACGGATTCCAGAAGCTTCCTTTCCTTCCCCCGTCACGAGTACTTCAGAAGGATCCTGAGTAATCTGTTGGGTAAAGACGTTCAAAAGGGAGAATTACCCGACGATCTGAACCACATCGGCAGCATGGTGGAGGCGATCTGCTACGGCAATGCAAAGGAATATTTCAATTTGAAATAGGCGGTCACCGCGGCAGGAGCGCCTCTTAACTGTCAGCGTTGATGGCTGGGGTGGGCTTCGCACGAAGATTTGGGCGGCGGGTTTAAACTATTTAGCCCCTTTTTGGGTTTTCCACATGACTTCGTTCCTGTCTTTCAGGATCATACGTTTTTTTTGACCATTTTTGTATTGGCGGCGTGGCCACCAATTTTTTTTAAAACATAATCAATCATTTTGACCTTTAGTGAATTCAATCTGGATTCAAGGCTTGTTGAAGGCCTGGATTCTATGGGATATGAGAAGCCCACACCAATACAGGAAATGACGATTCCCATTATTATGGAAAATCATGACCTGATCGCCTGCGCTCAAACTGGCACTGGCAAGACAGCAGCATACGTATTGCCCCTGCTCAATAAGATTGTCGTGGAGCATACGCGGCATTTGAATACGCTCGTGATCGCGCCTACGCGCGAACTGGCGCTTCAAATTGATCAGCAGGTGGAGGGCTTTGCCTACTTCCTGGGTGTAAGCTCTATTCCCGTATATGGCGGAAGTGACGGAGCGACGTGGGACCAGCAACGCAAGGCGATGGAATCCGGAGCCGACATCATTATCGCCACGCCGGGCAGACTGCTCGCACTACTCGCGACGGGAAAGGTCGACTTCAGTCACCTGAGGCACCTGGTGCTTGACGAAGCCGACAGGATGCTCGACATGGGTTTCTACGATGATATTGTGCGCATCATCAAAGAACTTCCTTCAAACAGGCAGACATTGATGTTCTCTGCCACGATGCCGCCGAAGATCAGGTCGTTAGCCAAGGCAATTCTGAAGGATCCCAAAGAGATCAGTATTGCGATTTCGAAGCCAGCGTCCGGTATTCTCCAGCAAGCCTACATGGTTCACGATAATCAGAAGCTGCCTTTGTTAAAGCGCATCCTCGCAGACAAGGAGTACAAGAGCGCCATCATCTTCTCTAATTCGAAGGAGAATGTGAAGAAACTTGGAACCGAATTGATCCGGGCTGGTCTGCAGGCGAAGGCTTTCCATTCTGACCTGGAACAGGCGGAACGCGAGCAGATCATGAATCAGTTCAAGAGCAGGAAACTTCAGATGCTGATTGGCACTGACATTATTTCGCGTGGTATCGATGTCGAAGGCATTGAACTCGTAGTAAATTTTGATACACCGCATGATGCGGAAGACTATGTTCACCGCATTGGAAGAACCGCACGCGCGGAGCGAACCGGCACGGCCATCACCTTCGTGAATGAAAAAGATCACTGGAAATTTCAGAAGGTTGAAAAACTCATCGGCAACGAGATCGTAAAGCTTCCATTGCCGCCGGAGCTCGGACCTGGTCCTGATTTTCAACAAAGAACTACTGACAAAAAAAGATTTTCACGACCGCGCAGCAGTAACCAGAAGCGGAACTGGAAGAAGAACTGATCGCAGGAAGTCCGCAGATTGCGCCGTATAACAAAAAAGCAGAAAGCCACGATCAGTAGCTTTCTGCTTTTTGTTTTGGCTGAATCGTTAAGCGTGAACCGGTTTTTCGTGAATCACTTTGGTGTGTACTGTTCTTCCCGGTACAGGCTTGCCCTGTGCAATCCTTCTTTGCTCCTCAATTTCTTTTTTCTTTTTCTCATCAGCGCGCTTCATCATGTACATGATCCCCGCCACAATCAGGTAGACGCCCGCAATGATGGCATATCCTGCGACCTGGCTATCCATGGCATAGTTGATCCAGTTCGCGAGGGCGATGCTGATGAAGAGCAGAAACAACAGTCCGGCGACGCCGGCCACCACCAGTTTCAAAGCGATGGCGACATAGGCCTGTACATCTTCCTTCACATGTTCTTTTAATGCTTTTGCTTCCCTTTCCGCATACCTGAAAGGAGCAACGATCGCGCCCGCTGCTTTATAGAATAATTCTGTCATAGGTCTACAATTTTAAATCGTGTACCGCGTCTCCGTAACGACGGTATCTGCGTGTTCCAGAGTCGCCTCCAGCCGGTTGATCTCGGCTTGCTGTCTCTTCTTCTGCAGTGCCTGGTCGATTAATTTGTCAGCTTCATCCCTAATTTTTCTCCGGGTAATTTTTCCTGCCTCAGGGGCAATTAAAATTCCCAGCACCGTACCCATCCCGATTCCCAGTAAAAATATCAAACTTGTCTTCATGCGTTACTCTTTTTTCATTAATGTATTCAAAGCCATACCTGCACACGGTTCCGGTTTAACAGGGTAAGATGGAGGAAATTAATACACAGAATGACTTGTATGTGGATCAGAACGGATAGCCGATGGCGATGTTCAGAATTAAATTGTCGCTTCTCCAGGAAGAGCTGCCAAAATCGATTTCATTCATTACCCACCTTTCATTCTTGGGAAGATACGGTTTCCTGAGTGGGAAGGCCACGTCAAAGCGCAGCAGGAAAAAATTGAAATCGAGTCGGAAGCCTGCCCCGGTACCGACGGCGAGTTCATCGAGAAATTCATCTTTTCTGAATCTTCCGCCCGGGCGGTCAGTATCTTCACGGATCAGCCAGATGTTTCCTGCATCGACGAACACGGCACCCTTGAGGAATTTCACGATATCGAACCGGAGCTCTACGTTACCCTCCAGTTTGATGTCGCCTCTTTGGTCGATAAACATGCGTGTGTCCCGGGGTGGCTCTTCTCCCGTGTTCTCGTCCGGCGGAACATCCTCCCTTATGGAATAGGTTCCGGGTCCGATACTGCGCGCCGGAAAGGCGCGGATACTGTTGGATCCTCCGATGGAGAATTGTTTGATGTAGGGGAGTGTTTTCGAGTTTCTGAACGCATAGCCTGTTCCCAGCACGAGGCGTGTTGCGAGCTGGTTCTTTTTGTCAAAATGATGATAATAGCGGAAGTCAACTTCGCCCCTGACAAACTGTGAATACGGCGTCCCGAATATTTTCGACGTATCGCCGTCACTGAAGAAAGTTGTCTGAACAAGATTAACGGCGTTGCCGGCAACATCCACGTTTCCGTTAAAGAAGAAATTGGAACGCTCGAACTCCTGTTCCCGGAACTGGTTGATGCGTTCCTTGTTCACCTGCGTATTGAGCGTATAGCTATACCGTGATCCGATAATAAACTGGTTCTGGAAGGAACCAGCCAGGAAGGGATTGCGCTCCAGCAGGTCCTGGAATTCATCAGACCTTTTTCCGAGCTGCATATAACTGATGTCAACGGGATACAGTTCGTGTGTTTTCAACGTGTTTTCACGCCAGGTATATCCCGATGAAAAGTTAAAGGAATTCAGCCGGAAAAATCCAATCCGTTGCTGGAGCCTGAACCCCAGGCTTAGTTCCGTCGTCGGGAGGTATCGGCGGGAAGGGTAGTCTATCTTCAACGGTGATAATATACGCGGAATAGAAAGACCCGACTGAACGCCGAACTCAAAGGAATTCAGGGGATCGGGAAGGTTCCTGCTTACCTGCACCTCGTAGGAGGTATTGGCGGTGATCTGAAAACGTTCAGATCCGCCGAAGAAGTTTCGGTTCGTGAACTGCAGCGTTAGCCCGGGACCGACAAAGTTATTGGACTTCGAGACCATCTGTATCTCTCCGCGTATCGACTTTTTCAGGTGCGGTGTCAGGTAAATATTCGTATTCAGTAAAAAAGAGTCTTGTTTTGCCTCCATGAAGCGTATGTCCACAAATTTGAACGATCCAAGACTCATGAGGTGTTGAAGCGTGTATTCACGATCTGTGTTCCGGTAGATCTTTCCCGGCTGAAAATTGATCACTTTCGTGATGGTTTCAGGGCGGTAGTTCTTGCGCCGGTCGATGTAGTTAAACCCGTCTACGACCACTGTATCAGCGCCGAGGGAGAGCGTATCATCCGAAAGCGTATAATCCGGAAAGATGTTGATTTCTCCCAGCCTGTAAATGCGTTTTGCCTTTTCCGGTACGCCAGGTTCAAGTGAAAGCATCAGGTCCACCTGGCGTTCGCCAACAGTGCTGTCGGCTTCAAAGATGAGGTGCCGGTCATCAAAGTAAAAGAACCCGAGATTTTCCAGCGCTACTTCTATCCGTTCCTGTTCGGCTTTGAGGCGTTCCAGATTGTAGCGTTGTCTGGTCTTCAGGTACGAATCGCTCTTTACGCTGTCAATGTTTGTGAACAATGTATCCATCCGCGGAAAGGTGATGTCACGGAGTCGGTAGGGCCTGTGGACCTTCGCCGTGTAGATAACGGTGCCTTTTTTTTCCTTGATTTTTACCGCTGACTTCACCTCCGCCAGAAAATATCCGTTGTTGATCAGGTGGGCTTCGAGTACCTGCGCGATCTGTTCGGCATCGATGTCGGACATGTAAACCGGGGCCTCGCCCAATTTGTTTTTCATGAAGGATTTCAAACCCTTTTTCTGCGGATTTCCAGCCTTGTAAAAGAACCACAGCCCGGGCCGCATGCCAAGAATTTTGGTATTGGGCTTTGGTAATATATTGGCGTCAAGCAATTCCTTGATCTTCTTTTTTGCCTGCACCCGGCCTTGTGGAACCAGATCGATGTCAGCACCTGTATACAGAACCTTGTCTTCGGGCACCATTTTCATTGCCGAACAACCGCTTAACAGAATAGAAACAGACATCCCCCAGAAGAACAGCCGTAACCGGGCAAACCCACCAGTACCCGTATCGTTAGTTTTTTGTTTGTGCATTGGCTTTGAAGAGTTCACTTAATGAATTGTAGTCTTTTACGTAGATGAGGCCTGCGCCGGTTTCGATCAATTCGCCGTCGATCATGTCATAGTTACTGTTTCTGAAACCTGTAATCCGAAACCGTCCGTCAGGTGTAATTTTATATTCCAGTGCCAGGTCGCCGATGTAGTCGGTGGCCTCGCGGCTGGTATTTTGCCCTTCGATATCGATGTTGCCTGATAACTTCACCACAAGCCTGTCATTGAAGAGCGTTTTTGAGACCCCCAGCTGCAGTTCGGTTTGTCCTTCTGCCTGTCCGGTCGAATAATCTTCATAAGATTTAATATCGAAACTGAGCTCAACTCCTTTTATATTTTCCGATAGCCGGTTAAGCTGCTCGGAAAGTATTTTGCTTACGCTTCTTCGCGCCGTCGATCCGAGGCCTTCGGCTCCCTGGTTCTCGAAGGGATTATCGGCAATGAACCGTTTGAGGATCAGCAACGCGAAGACCTGCTTGTTAAGATCCGATTCGCGGGTATTGATATCCTGTAGTCTTGCGTATACGTTTCCTCCGAAAGCGTTGCGCTGGTCCATCGGCATCTCGAGCTCGAATGCAATTTCAGGTTGCAGGAGTTCGCCGGTAATGTTCAGATATACCAGGAACGGGAGTCTTTGTTTGTATTGGTTGACCTCGCTCGGGTCAGCGCCGGTCAACTGATTTGAAAAAAGTTCGATCGGAGCGGTCTCCACATTGTAGATCGCACGGATATCCATATTTGCATTCATGGGATCGCCATTCCAGGTGATGGTGCTTCCGCTTTCAATGGAGAACTCGCGTTTGACAAATTTGTAAAAGGATAGGTTGTAAGTTCCTTCAGCGATCTCATAGCGGCCTGCCAGCTGGATGTCGCCGGTGGGGTCAATCTTCAGGGTGAGTGTTGTATTTCCACGGATGGTCAATTGATCGCCGGTGACAGGATCTATGATAATGGTGAAGTCTTCTTTATCGCTGAGTTCTATTCTGGCAGTGAGGTCCATACCCCTGAAGGTTGACTTGACGGTATCTGCCGCCTCGCGGTTGATGCGCGCCATAAAGGGATCACCTTCAAAGGTTTTGTCTACAAACTTGACAATGCCTTCGGTCTGAAGGACGGATGCTTCCGACTGCGGAACAATATACGTTACGTTGCTGCCTTCGCTCAGGCTGATCTGCAGGTCGATGACCGGTTCGGTCGTGGTGCCACGGATCTTCGCAAGCGCTTCAATATCGACTTTGCCATAGAATAATTCATTGTCACCTTCTTTGGTATCGAGTAATCTGAAGTTATTGGTGGTAAGGTCAAGGTTAAACCTGAAATCGCGGTATGTGGTCGTGCGGATTGTTCCGTCAAGGATTGCCTTGTTCTGACCGTTGTCTGTGATCTCAAAAGCATCAAAGGATATCCCTTCCTCGATAAAGGTGATGGTCTCCTGATCGATGGAGTATGCGCTGTTCAGGTAGGTGGAGAGGAACTTTGTTTCCTTCACCGTCAAACTTCCGTCGATGTCGGGCCGGGCCGGGGTGCCTTTTACATCCATCTTTCCCGTGAGTGTTCCTGAAAGGTTTTGAAGTTGCGCCGCCAGCAACGGTTGGACGGATGCAAGGCTGAACTTGTTAATGCTCGCAACCAGGTCCATGCCCCCCGCTTCACCACCGCTGTAGTAACCTTTTATTGTGACGTCGTTCTGGTTTCCGGAAAGCGCCACATCTACATCAAAACGATCTTTCACTTTTTGTTCCACATTGAGCGACAGGTTACCCCATGGCGCCTTCCTGATGCGCAGGTCGCCAATCGTGACATTGGAGGTAAACGTCATGCCCGCGGTATCGGGAAACAGATTGATGTCTCCATTCAGCAGACCCGCGAGCGGTTGCTCCTCTGCGATCATGCTTGACAAGTATTCAAGATTCAACTCCCTGAATCCAACCTGGACGGGGGTGCCCGGCGCAGGATCCGATCGGATGATTATTTTTTCGCGCTGGTTGGAGAGTTCCACATGCTGCGCAATGAACTTCGGGCCGCCAAACCGCATATAGTTGTCGTGTGGTACGCGCCATACCTGATAGTTGAGGATATTTTTTTCCGGTGCGAGTTTGAATTCGAAGCCCTTGTCACGACTATAGAATGTTCCTGCGAGTAAATATTTTTGTGTGTCCGCCGAGTCGAGAATGATGAGATCTGTACGGATGGAGTCGTTGGCCACGGTACCGTTAAATTCCAGCCCATCGATTTTCATCGAATCAATCATGATCTTGTCGGCAAAGAAATTGTAATGAAGCGATTCCCGATCTGAATTTGTGCGGAATACGAAGGATTGAACACCGATGTTTGCGTATTGGATCTCCCGGATTTCCATCTGCAGATCGAGCTTCTGTGCCTCGCTGTCAAATTCTCCCTTGATATTACCGGGAACAAAAGATGTCAGCTGCGGCACCAGGAGGTCTGTCAGCAGATCCGTGTTCTTCAGTTTGATATCGAAACTGAAGTGCTGTCGTTCGGCATTCCTGACGTCCAGCGAATCATGCAGTGAATAATAGGTATGGAAGTATTCCCGCACTACATCCGGCAGGGCAAAAATATTGATCGATCCCGCAAAGTCAGCCTCGAGCAAGTCTGAGTCGATGTTGATTTCGGATCGGCCTTCCTGGTCAATGGAGGCGAAGAGCAGGGAGTCGATGGCGTATAGTTTATCGCCGTTGAAGATGGCCACTTTGCGGATGCCGAGATTGCCATTCAGTATCCTGAAATCCGCGGTAGCCATGTTTACCATTAAATTTCCGCGGGCGCGAATGGAGCTCTTGCTTAAATGCAACGCTTCAAAGTCGGCATTCTTCAGATCGAGATTAAAATGGTAATTCGGTACAGGATCTTTAAAAGTATAATTCGCATCAAGCGTAAAATCCAGGTTTTGATCTGCCATCGATGCCGCGGCGGAAAGTTCCTGATCGCTCACGGTCCCGTGTATCTTGAGATTTTCGTAATCATAGCCCTGGAAGGAAAATTTATCGACGGATGCCGTAAACATTCCATTCATCTCCTGCAGGGTCAATCCTGTGGCGTGCACCTTTGCCTGCATGGTAAGGTTGCCCATGATGCTGTCGGGCCTGCCAAGTATATTTCCTGCTGCCAGATCGTTCACCTTCAGCGCAGCATCGACTCCGCGCAAGGCAGAAGCCGAATCGATATTCATTTTTCCCTGGACATCGATAGTGCCGACATCTGAAGTCATCAGTGTTTTGAACGACGCTTTTTCAAGGGTCCCCTGGTATGCAGCTTCCAGGTTGACCCAGGCTGGGAGGTTTATTGAATCCGGTAACAGCGTGTCGGGCAGTATTTTTTCCATGTCGGCCCGGGTCGTATAGAATTTTTGCATGACGATGTTCATGCGAAGATTATCCGTGGAAGGGAGTCCTGATATTCTTCCGGACGTCCGCAGCTCGGTATCGGATAACATCCGGAAGGCGAGGTGCTGTATATTGATATCATTCACAGAGCCGCGTACGGTCGCGTCAATGGAAAGATTTGTATTGGCAGGCAGGTGTATGGGTAAACTGTCGGATAACGATGGCTGGAAGTATAGTATATCCCTTACGTTGACAAATGACCGGTTTATGTCTGCAGAAATCGTTGCGTCCTGGTAGACTTCGGCAATATTCTTTAAAGAGGAATAGCCTGCCACCGCCTGCATCTGAAGACGGCTGTTTCCGGTTTCGAGCAGGAAGTCTTCCAGCGTCGCCTTCGTCCCGGTGACATTCATTTTTCCCCGGAAGGTCTTCATCACAAAACCGCTTTGTTCACGGAAGCCCATGTTGCGCAGGTCTGCTTCGATCCTGTCAGCGTTATAGTGAATATCCCGTGCATCGATGTTCAAACCCGAGATCCAGAGGTGATCAAAATCGACGCTGCCTCTGCTGTGCGGTTGCGTGAAATCGTAATATTGTATCGCGTTGCCGGATAGATCGAGGTGGGCAAGGGCGATACTCCACGGCTTGCTGTCACCTTTCGCTTGTTCAGGAGTGCCTTCTTTCTTGTCTGCTGACGTCGTATCCTGCAGATTCTGGTGATATGCCAGAAAGGTTTCATGAAGGCTTACTTCATTCAGGTTTATTTCCTGATTCTTCAGGTCGATCTTGTCTGCCAGAACCTTTGCTTCTCCCAGGTCGAGTCGCATGTGCTGACCGAGGGCGGATTGTTCATAATCAAGATGGACATCATTCAGCGTGAGTTCATCGAGGGAGAAGATCAGGGCTGCACTGCTATCTGCCTTCTCTTCGGCCACGGGGTTTTCCGCCAGCGGAAGCTTCGTCTGCTCGAATTCGGCCCTTGTTCCTGCCAGCAGTATTTCCTCCACCCGATAGGTATTCTTCTCGAGATCGAACTCCTCCATTTGCAGTTCGAATTCGCCAAGGGTAAGGGCCGCGAGGTTCCCCTGAAGCAGATCGTCATACCGCATCCTGATGTTTTCCAATCTGATCTGTTCCAGCGAGAAGTTCCATCCTTTCTGCTCCAGCGTATCGGGCACTGCAGTAGAGTCTCCGGCAAAAGCATCGAGTATGTACGTGAAGTTGTAAGCACTGTCATTTTCGGCGCGGTGGACAAACGCAACGGTATTTTGCAGAAGGATCTCGTTTAACTGGATCTCATTCCGGGTCAACGCCCACAGGTCTGTGTTCACCGAAAATTTACCTGCATACAACAGCGTATCACCTTGCTGATCCTCAAGGTAGAGACCTTCCAGAACAATGTTCTTAGGGAACGAAATACGGATGCCCTGGAGCGCGACTTCTGTTCCGATCTTATCCTCCAGGAATGCTACGGCTTTTCGCGTAAGCTTTAGCTGCACCGCCGGTATTTGAATCAGGAGCGCAATCAGTACCAGCAATAGAATAACGGAACCGATGATCCATCCGAAGATCTTTAGAATCTTGATGGAGAAACTTTTAAATGTGGAAGGCATGCCAAAGTAGTTAACCCATACGCTGAATGAAAATGTTGTGCCTCTGCCGGTCAGTGTTATGTTTTAAGGGGATCCGGGAATTCACGTCCACCGTGTATTAAATTCTACAGTCCGGCGATGGATTGTCCCGGATTCAGTTTAACAGCTGTGGATGCCCGGTGCTTTACAGCCTTTTTAGGCGGGCATACGAATAGAAATTATGATAGCGCTTATAGGAGAGATGGATGAAATTCAGAAGATTTGTGCTCCGCGTCGCGGATATTTACCGGTTTATAATAAAAGTCGTCAAGGACTTTTTCGTACCACCCTATGAGTGGAAAGAGATTTTTCGGCAATGTTTCGAAGTTGGTAACCGTTCACTTTTTCTCATCGGCTTTACTGCGTTTATAGCGGGTGTTGTATTTACCAGGCAATCGCGCCCTTCGCTGTCTTCTTTCGGTGCGGAGTCCTGGCTTCCTTCATTGGTGTCGCAGGCTGTGGTCAGGTCATTGGGCCCACTCATCACGGGGTTGATATGTGCCGGTAAGCTCGGTTCGAATATTGGTGCCGAGTTGGGGAGTATGCAGGTAAGTGAACAGATCGACGCGATGGAAGTATCGGGTACCAGACCTTTTTCCTACCTGGTCGTGAGCAGGATCACCGCTACTACGCTGATGCTTCCTGTGCTCGTCATTTTTTCCGACATCATAGCCCTGTTGGGATCTTTTCTTACCGTCAACTTTCTGAACAAGTCGAGCTTTCAGCTTTTCTTCTACGAAGTATCTACTTCTGTAACGTACCTCGACATATTCTCCTCGCTGATAAAGTCGGCTTTCTTCGGTTTTGCGATCGGGGTGGTGGGATGTTACGCGGGATATCATTCTGAAAAAGGTACGACAGGCGTGGGGAAGGCAGCCAATACAGCAGTCGTTGTTTCGATGATCCTCATCTTCGTCATCGACCTCATATCCCTTCAATTCATTAATCTTTTCCGGTCATGAATGTGTCAACCATCAGCGAGCAAGATTTGAAAAGAAATGAGTCGTCCGGAGTAATGGCTTCTATCCGCGACCTCAGAAAATCTTTTGGTGATCGTGAAGTGCTTAAGGGCGTCAGCCTTGATCTCTATCAGTCGGAGAACCTTGTAATCCTCGGGCGCTCCGGAACGGGGAAATCCGTGTTGATCAAGTGTATGGTGGGTCTGATGAAACCTGACTCGGGGACTGTGGAAGTCTTGGGAAAGAATGTTTTTTCGTTGAGTCCGAAACAATTGAATGAGTTGAGGCTTCAGATAGGATTTTCTTTCCAGGGGAGTGCATTGTATGACTCCATGACCGTCAGGGAAAACCTCGAGTTTCCCCTGAAAAGAAATCTGGGCATCACGCGCAGGGACGAGTTGCATGAACTGGTGATCGACGCGCTGGAGGATGTGGGTCTCGCCCATACCTTGAACCAGATGCCAGCAGAACTTTCCGGCGGGATGAGAAAACGCGTGGGCATTGCCCGCACCCTGATCCTGAAACCGAAGATCATGCTGTATGATGAGCCCACGTCAGGCCTTGATCCGATCACCTCGATGGAGATCAACGACCTTATTCTGCATATGAGGGAAAAATATAAGATGTCATCAATCATTATCACACACGATATCAGCAGCGCAAAGCATACATCTGACCGCATCGTAGCATTGGTCGACGGCGTGAACCGCCTGGAAGGTACGTTTGATGAACTTAAGGGAACTACTGACCCTGACCTGGAACCATTTTTTAACTATTAATCTGAAACACCGAAACATGGAAAAGAAAGAGATTGCCCAACAAATTAAACTGGGAGCATTTGTTCTGGCGGGCCTGACTTTATTCCTCATTTCTGTTTTTTTTATCGGGAGTGAGAACAACCTCTTCAGCAAAACCTTTACGGTGGCGGCTGTCTTCAAAAACGTAGAGGGACTTAAAGCCGGCGACAATGTCTGGCTGTCGGGCGTAAAAATAGGGACAGTTTCCGATGTGCGGATTGTCTCAGAAGGGAAGGTAATTGTCAGCCTTTCGCTGAAAGATAAACAGAATCAATTCATCCAGAAAGATGCAGTTGCCACCATCGGTTCTGACGGCCTGGTGGGGAATAAGATCGTGATCATCCGGCCCGGCAAATCAACTGCCGTGGTGGCGGAAGAGGATACCCTCAACACCAGCTCACCCACCGATACGCAGGATCTCATGAACATCGCGAAGGATGTTGGCGATAATACGCGCAGCCTGACCTCCGACCTCAGGACGATCGCCGAGCGCATCAATGCAGGCAAAGGCATCGTGGGTGAACTCCTGAATGACGGCGCGATTGCTCAGGAAATGAGACTTGCCATTGGCAACCTGCGGGAGACGAGTATGAGTACGGCGAAGGCTTCCGCCGAACTGCACAACCTCATCTACGACCTGCACAACGGCGATGGTCTGCTTCCCATGCTTGTGGCCGATACAGGGTATGCAAAGACCTTTGAACACGCGCTGCAGAATATAGAAGAGTTTAGCGTGAACGCCGGGGCAGTATCGCAAAGCCTGCAAAGCCTGGCCGCGAAGATCGACGATAAGAACAATGCGGTCGGCGTATTGCTAACCGATACCGTTGCGGCCGCACAGATAAAAAATACCATTCAGAATGCTGCGCAGGCATCCGACAAGCTGGATGAGAACATGGAAGCCCTGCAGCATAACTTCCTTTTCCGTGGCTACTTCCGCAAGCAGGAGAAACGGAAAGCCCGCGAAGAGAAGGAAGCAGCTTCGTCGAAGGGAGAATAGTGGAAGCTACTTCTTCTTGAAGCGTGTGATCGCTTTTCCTATGAGTCTCTTTTCAAAGGGGTCCTGCGTATGTTCATCACTGAGCAAGGTAGCCCAGGGCTTCAGGCTCTTGACGCGTTCAAACGTGACTTTCATCAGGGCGATCCCGGGAATGGCGAGAAACATTCCGGGGACGCCAGCCAGCGCTCCTCCGACCAATACGCCTGTGATCAGGGCAAGCGCATTGATCCTGATCTTGTTTCCTACAACCAGCGGCATGAGGACATTGTTGTCGATGACCTGAACACTGGCAAGCACTCCGGCCACAATGAATATATCCTGGGCATTTTCGGATGATATGAGCGTCACGAGAATGCAAAAGATGTTGGCGACCAGCATCCCGATGTAGGGAACAATGTTGAGTAAGGCAGCAACGAGGGCCAGAAAAATCGGATACTGAATACCGAAGATCAGGAAACCTGCGGAGTTCAGGCTGAAAACGATCGCCAGTTCAATCAGCAACCCTGTTACGTATTGCAGTATGATTGCCTGTGATTCATGCAAAACATCTACTACCCGGTCTTCTTCACTCCGCGTGAAAACCTCCACGAGAAATTTTTTGATTGTTGCCTTATGATATAGCATCAGGAATGTGTAGAAAGGGAAAAGGATAAAATACGATATTACCTCCGTGACGGTGATAAAGGTTTGCTGCAAGAGCTGCGGACTGCTGTCCTTCACCTTCTCGGCGGTTTCATCCAGGTATTTTTCCTGTTGCCAGAACGCAATATTGAAAGTCTCGTTTACCCAGTGCTGCGCTGCCTGTACCAGCTCGTCGAAGCGCTTGACGAGGGCGGGCATGTCATTGAAAAAAAGGCTCACCTGCATGTAAAAGAAGTAGAGGAGTAAAGCAATGATCAATAAGCCCATGACCACCGGTACCAGGATGGCCAGAAAACGGTGCATATCTTTTCGAATGAGGTAATTGGTGATCGGAGAGAGGATGAGCGCAAGGATCACGGAAAAGAAAAGAGGTAGCAGGATACCACGTCCCAGGTAGATAGCCACCGCAATGAGTCCGATTGAAACCAGCGTGAAGCACAGTCTGGCCGAAAAAGATGAAGTGTAAGTCCCATTCATGTTGAAGGGGCAATAAAAGCTTATGCCACCTTGGGTAAAATGATCTACATCCGCTCTGATTTTCTTGTAGAACGTAACTTCATCCCGACGTGATTCTCCCCACACTGGATATTTCCACTGTTAATAAGCGCTCATAGCCATTTGGTATAATCTTTAAACTTGCTGAACCCGAGTTTAAGGCTATTTAATTTATGGACGCGCTTTTATCAACCGAAGGGATCATCAGCTTACTGACGCTGACTTTTCTTGAGATCGTGCTGGGTATTGACAACATCGTATTTATTTCAATTACCGCAGGACGTTTGCCTCAGGCTGACCAGAAAAAGGCGCGTAATCTCGGCATTCTGCTTGCGCTGGTGGTCAGGATAGCTTTACTGTTCGGGGTGAGCTGGATCATCGGGCTAAAGACTCCTTTCATCACTTTCGGGGAATTCGAACTCAGCTTCCGCGACCTTATTCTCATCATTGGCGGTTTATTTTTGCTGGGCAAGAGCACCTCAGAAATCCATGCTAAGCTGGAGGGTATGGATGAAGAGACCAGGGAGATCAATGTTATATCGTTGCGGGGAGCCATCATCCAGATCATCCTGTTGGACGTTGTGTTTTCCCTGGATTCCATCCTCACGGCCGTGGGGCTGGTCGACAGTGTCCTCATCATCGTGATCGCCATCCTCATTTCGTTGGCAGTGATGCTCATTTTTGCAGAAAAGATCAGCAACTTTATCAACAATCACCCGGCGATGAAATTGCTGGCAATTTCCTTCCTCATGATGATCGGTCTGGTGCTTGTGATCGAAGGACTTCACGTACATGTTCCCAAAGGTTATATCTATTTCGCGATGGCGTTTGCGCTTGGTATCGAAATTTTAAATATGAAAATCAGAAGAAAGAGTAAGCCGGTGGTGTTGAAAAAGGACGATGTCAATGCGCCGCACCTCAAAGTGAAATAAATTCTGTCCCCATTAAACAAGAGTTAAACAAAGCGTTAAAATGAAACATTTAATTTCAATTTGCATCCTGCTGATGCTGTTCACAATGACAAGTTGTGAAGTTATAGGAGATATATTCGGCGCTGGTTTCTATACCGGCATTTTTGTAGTAGTCCTCGTGGTGGCCATCATCATCTATATTGTAGCCAAAATGAGAAGAAGGTAGGTTCCGGGAGTTGTGCAAGTTGGTACCCAATTGACTCTCAAGGGTAATGACGTCCCCACGCCGATCCGGAGGTTTCTCTGCGCGCGCCTTGAAAATAAAGAACTGGAAATCTGCTGTTTAACGTTCGGTATCCATGGCCGCTTTCTTTCACAGAAGGTGCAAGCATGTGTTTTTTAGGCTGCTCCATGAAAAAGAGTAGGCAAACAATTTAACCTGATTCAACATGGATACAACTAATTTGACAACCAGCGTTAACGCAATGGCTGAAACAAGTGCCATCCCTCCCTCCACCGGATCAAGTACCCTTAATGTGGGATCTGCTGAAAGGCTTATTTCTACATTGGGAGGAGCTGCCCTGACGGTAATGGGTTTACGGGACTTGAAAAGTCCCTCCGGAATAAGCATGCTCTTGACAGGAGGATTTCTGTTGGTTCGCGGCATCAGTGGCTATTGTGTTGTTAATAACGCATTTGGCAGAAATACTGCCCGCAAGCAAGGGTCTCCGGTCGAAGTAAAGACGACCGTTTCCCTGAGCAAGCCTCGGGCCGAAGTATATTCCTTTTGGCGCAAACTTGAAAACCTTCCACGCTTTATGAGACATCTCGAAAAAGTGGAAGAGGTCGATCAGACAAGATCCCGGTGGACGGCGAAAGGGCCCGCAGGTGTTGGCTCGGTGTCATGGGAGGCTGAGATCCTTGAGGACCACCAGAATGAATTTATATCATGGAGTTCGTTGCCCGGATCTACGGTTGATAACGCGGGGCAGGTAAGATTCATCGAGACACCGGGAGGAACAGATATCCATGTTCAGATGACGTACCGATTGCCTGCTGGCGATCTCGGCGGCGTTGCCGCCAGGTTATTCAGTCCGATGGCAGAAAAGATGATGCGCGATGATATCCGCGATCTGAAAAGGGTAATGGAATCGGGCGAGGCAACGGCGACTAGAAAGAAAAACAGGAAACAGGAATCCGAGAAGATTTAAAATTCAAGGTTTAAGATTTAAGGTTTAAGATTTAAGGTTTAAGATTTAAGATTCAAGATTTAAGATTGAAGATTTAAGATTGAAGATTTAAGATTCAAGATTTAAGATTCAAGGTTTAAGATTTAAGGTTTAAGATTAATTTAAGATTTAAGATTCAAGAGTTAAGGTTTAAGATTCAAGATTTAAGATTTAAGATTCAAGATCCAAGATTTAAGATTTAAGATTTCAACTTCTCGGAGAATTTTCCGGACTGCAAATCTTTAAATCTTAAATTTTGAATTTTGAATGACCTCAAATCCTCGCCTGGTACGTGTACAGGTCAAAGTAGCGTCCTTTCTTCAGGATCAGTTCCTCATGTCTTCCGCGTTCGGCGATGGAGCCTTGTTCGATAACGAGGATCTGGTCTGCCTGGCGAATGGTGCTTAACCGGTGGGCGATAACAAAAGTTGTCCGGCCTTTCATGAGGTTGCCCAGACTTTGTTGAATGAACGATTCGCTTTCCGTATCGAGGTTGGAAGTAGCTTCATCGAGGATCAGTATCCGGGGGTTCGCCAGAATTGCGCGGGCAATGGCGATCCGCTGTCGCTGTCCTCCGGACAACTTCACGCCGCGTTCCCCGATCACTGTGTTGAGCCCGAGTTCAAACCGGTCTGTAAACTCATGGACATAGGCCGCATGAACGGCGCCATGCAGGTCTTCCGCAGATGCGTCCGGGCGCGGGAAAAGAATATTTTCCCGGATGGTCCCCTCAAAGAGAAAATCGTCCTGCAATACTACGCCGAGTTGGCTGCGGTAGCTGTCGAGATTTACCCGGGAAAGATCAATATCATCTACTGTGATCAGGCCACCCACAGGAGTGAGGTAGGTCGCCACCAATCCCGCGATGGTTGACTTACCGGAGCCTGACGTACCGACCAGCGCCGTCACAGAACCGGCCGGCGCTGAAAAATTAACGGCGTTGAGAACATTCTTTCCCACTTCATAGGCAAACGTTACCGCGTTAAAAACAATATCACCCTTGATAGGCCCGATGTGTATGGTTCGCGTTGTGCCATCATCCTCCGGCGTCATGTTCATGATCTCTTCAGTCCGGTCCAATCCCGCGAAAGCCTCCGTGAGCTGGCTTCCGATGTTACTCATTTGAACGATGGGAGCGATCATGAAACCGAGGAATAGCGTGAATGACAAAAAATCCCCGACGGTAAGGTTACCCTCCACGATCATGTAACTTCCGATGCCCATGATGCCTGCGCTTGCCAGACCCAGCAGAAACGTTGCTGAGCTGGTCACAAGACTGGTGGAGGTAAGACTTTTCTTTACATTTAGAAAGAGTTTTTCAACACCCCTTTCGAAACTTTTTATTTCCTGGTCCTCGGCGTTGAAACCTTTAATGACGCGAATGCCATTCAGCGTTTCTGTCAGCCTGCCAGTGACTTCTGCATTGATCACGCCCCGTTCCCGGAAGATAGGTCTGATATAGCCGAAGGCCTTTAATGAGATAAGGCCGAAAATTGCGACCGGAACCAAAACATATACCGTCATCAGTGGACTGATCCGGATCATCAATATCAGGGAGATCACGGAAGTCAGCAGCCCGCCCACCAGTTGTACGAGTCCGGTACCGACGAGGTTGCGCACCCCCTCTACATCCGTCATGATGCGTGAAACCAGTGCGCCCGATTTTGAATTGTCAAAAAAACGAACGGGAAGCTTCAGTATTTTTTTCTGCACCTCTGCCCGCAGAATGGAAATTAACCGCTGCGCTTCCACGCTGAGTATTTTTGTCAGGAGGAAGGACGTAATGGCCTGCACAATAATGGCTGCTACGACCGCGAGTAAAAGATATTTCAGCACCTGCAGATCTCCCCGGGCAATGACATCATCCATCAGGTATTTGGTCGCACCCGGTAAAACAAGCCCGGAAAGACGGCTGATCACAATCAGGATAAGGCCAATAAAGACGATTTTCCTGCGCGGCCAGATGATGGTTTTGAATACATGGCCAATGGTGATCTTGTTTTTTTTCATGAAAGGGCTGGTTCGGATATAACTTAAAGTCGTTACCTGTTGAAATTTATTGTAGGTTCATTCAGGTCCGCTGGGACGCGGATCTAAGATCATCCAATGTAGAAACTTTTTCACGGCTGTCATCACAACCTATATCTTACGGGAATACTTTTTTAGCAAAAGTTACCTTGAACAAAAAAAGGAGGGAATATGAGTATAGCCGGAAAAACTTATGAAGCAGATAACCGCACAGGTGCTAATATGGAAGGACCTGATGCAAACCGTCCGCTGGAGAGGCTAACAGCAACATCGATTATTGG
>JBARAD010000293.1:0-4479 GCA_049791675.1 Chryseosolibacter sp. | reverse complement strand
AATGACTGATGACTAATGACTAATGACTTAGACCTTTGCGATCTCATCCATCTTCTGGCTGATTGTGCGCAGGCGGTCGCGGTCACCGCCGGGAACTTCGGCCGATCCCCAGCCTGAATAGCCGATCTTCCGCAGGGCCGCGTTGACAGCGGGCCAGTTGCAATCTCCCTCAAGCAGTTCGACGTCGAAGCCTTTCCAGGCGCCTTCTTCAAAATGTTTCTTCCTGCTGTATTCCTTGACATCGAGTTTCATGATGCGCTTGCCGAGGACTTCGATCCAGTGTTCGGGCCACCCGTACCGCACAACGTTGCCGACATCGAAGTACCATCCTATCATGGGATGGTTGATCTCGTCTACGTATTTGGCGCATTCAAGAGGGCTCAGGAGAAAATTATTCCATACATTCTCGAAAGCGATTTTGATACCGGTCTTCTCCACTTCGGAAAATAACTTCCTGACCTCTTCCTGGCTGCGCACATACGCATCCTGGTAGCTTGTCTCCTCACTCACCACCCCCGGAATCACCAATACCGTTGTGCCTCCGTACTGTTTGCAGTCATTGAGCGACTGCTTCACGAGCCTCACACCCTCCGCACGCACCGCGGGATCGCGATGGGACAGTTGTGACTTCCATGTTGCGCCACACACGACCCCAGGTATTTCGAGCCCGGTCTTATCCCGCGCCTGCAGCACTTCTTTCATGGGAAGGTTGTTGGGCGTTTCCAGCTCGACGCCATCGAAGCCAAGGTCTTTGAGGAGCTTGAACTTATCCAATATGGAAAGGTCCCCTTTTACCATGTCAAACTTCAATGACTTCTTCAGCTTCAGTCCTGGCGCGGTGGTTTGTCCTCCGTTGCCGGCGAGGAGCGAATCGATTGATATTGTTGCGGCGGCAAGGCCCATCGAAGTCTTCTTCAAAAAATCACGGCGTTCCATATAAAAGGGATTAAATATGAATCATAAATATAAACAATTGGAGATTATTACCGCGTCACGGAGTGGTTATGTGTCGAAATGTTTTTATCACGTCCGCTTGCGAGACCTGCGCCTGAAACAACCCACCATGAGCGATACCGCATGGCTGGCCCGAAAATATCATAACAGATTCCGGAAAATCTGCCGAAGCCTGATCGCTTGTATACCGAAATAAAATTCGATAAATTGTACATGATTCTTGCTTAGCGGTTTTACCTCTCTACTCAAAAACCAATCTTTATGCTGTTCAATTATCTGCGTGTTGCCATCCGCAATCTTCGGAAAAATAAGAGTTATGTGATCATCAACACGCTGGGTTTAGGAATAGCCCTTGCATGTTGTATAACAGCCTATCTGTTGCTGGCCTATAATATAGAATTCGACAGTTTTCATCAGGATAAAAAAGTGTCCGGCATTTTTAAGTTCCATACGCTTTCAAAGGAGAAAGACGGGTCCGTGGCGCGGGATGTTCAGGCTCCCATCGTCATGATTCCAATAGCGAAAGACGAGATATCGGGCATTGAGCGATACACCCGATTTCTCTATGGAGGAGGAGCTTTGTACTATGGTGACAAAGCCTTCAATGAGGGAATTGCCTTTGCAGACAGCGCGTTCTTCGACCTTTTCGATTATCCACTGGTGGCGGGAAACCATCGGTTTTTCCATGACAGGAATAGCATCTTCATTACGGAAAAGGTCGCCGAAAAATATTTCGGAAAAGAAGATCCCATCGGAAAGCTGATGGTCTTCACCAGCGGAGACGAAACAGAGATCGAAGTGCTCGTCGGGGGTGTTGTCAAAAAATTCCCCACAAACAATACCTTTATTTTCGATATCCTCATGCGGATGGAGCATTTCATGGAGATGAATAAAATAAGGGACGATGACTGGAGTGACTGGCGAAACCCTGCGACGTTTGTACAGCTTTCGTCAGCCGACAACGCCGCACAGGTGAGCGGTCAATTCTCAAAGTATATACCCAATCGCAATAAGCTGCGGACGGACATGGTGGTTGAATCTTATGAGCTTGTCCCGTTTAAGTCGAACTTCAGCAACGATGAGCTTCGTTATAACTGGGTTGCCCACAGGATCGGTGCGGAACCGCTCGTGATTTTTGGTGCCATGGCCGCGCTGATCTTACTGATTGCCTGCTTCAACCTTACAAACACCTCCATTGCAATGGCAGGTAAACGATTGAAGGAAGTGGGTGTAAGAAAATCGGTGGGCGCCACCAGACAACAGGTTGTCTCCCAATTTCTTTTTGAGACCCTGCTTCTGATCACCATTTCCGTGCTCGTGGGGTTGCTCATGGCACAGGTAATCGTTCCCACCTTCATCAGCATGTGGAACCTGCCCTACGGACTGGGGGACCTCAATGGGATCAACCTTTTTGTTGCGCTGGTGATCCTTGTTTTTCTGGCAGCCCTGCTGGCCGGCATGTACCCCGCGTTGTATAGCAGCAAACTGAAACCTACGGCACTGCTGAAGGGAACGGTTAAAACAAAAGGCACCAATGGACTTACCAGGACACTTGTCGCAGTGCAGTTCGCGCTCTCGGTTGTTGTTCTCATAGCAGGCGTTGTCTTTATCCAGAACGCGCGATACCAGGACCAGATCAAATTTGGCTATGACCACGAAAGGGTTATCGTTGTAAGTGTCGCAGGCGAAAGGGAATGCGAGGCACTGGAAAAAGCGATCCTGTCAAACCCAAAAATATTATCAGTCGGGGTGAGTGATGGCAGTATCGGAAGAAACACGTATCAGACACCTGTGCGCGTAGACACAGGGGAATATAAGGTTCAGGCATTGGGTGTCGGGAAGAACTATTTCGAAACGATGGGGCTTCGCTTTGCCCTGGGGCGGCCCTTCGACCTTGAGAATGAGTCCGATCAACAGGAAGGCATCATTGTGAACCAGGCTTTCGTCGACGGCATCGGAATGGTCGACCCCATCGATCAGGTCGTCGTCCTCCATAATGTCAGGCGTAGGATCCTGGGAGTGATCGAGAATCATATTGACAATTTATTCCGGTCGAAAGATCCGGAACCCTTCGTCTTCTATCCTGCGGCAAAACATCAGTATATTACGCTGCTGGTGAAGACGGAGCGCAGTGATCTGGCGGCAACACAGAAATACCTCGAGTCCACCTGGAAAGAGATCTTCCCGGGCAAACCTTTCGAGAGCCAGTTTCAGCAGGACATTTTGCTGATGGGCAGCAAAATGATGAATGGCAATATGAAGAAGATCTTTTTCTTTATAACTATTCTCGGAGGCTTGCTTTCCGCTTCCGGGATATTCGCCCTGGCCTCGCTGAACGTCATCAGGCGCACGAAGGAAATCGGGATCAGAAAAACTCTTGGCGCTACGGTAAACAATATACTCGGGTTAATGAACAGGGAATTTGTGATCGTGTTGTTGCTGGCCGCCATTTTGGGATCAGTTGGAGGCTATTACGCGACCAATACGCTGTTGGGAATACTGTATGCCTATCACATCAGTGTCGGCATGCTCCCGGTCATCTTGTCCGCCATTTTCATTTTTGGGATTGGCATTCTTACCACGAGTGCAACGATCCTGAAGGCCGCGAGGTCGAATCCCGTTAATAGCCTGAGGACAGAATAATTTCCATTGCGAGCGGATCCGAATGTATCTACACAAAAGTATATCCTGCTTTATTCGATATTTTGAGCTCCGCGAACCTTTTGTACTCCTTCAAAACTTCCAAGCCTTGCCGCCTCCGATACGATAACATAAAAAAGCCTGATCATTTTCTGATCAGGCGATTACCTTATTGTTCTCCGCAAATTGCAACATTCTACGAATCGGAACCCGATTCCTGGCCGCTTTCGTCTGAACCTGCGTCAGCCGCGCCATCCTTCGTCCCTGCAGACGACTTCACTTTTTTTACGGACTTATCAACGATTTTTTCGAGGGCTCCAATTGCTTCCTGTACAGGCTTTAATTTCGTCAGCAATTCGACTTCCTCTTCTTTTAGTCTTCGCAGTGCATCAACAACTGCATTCTCTTTTGCGGTGCTTTCTTTAGCCATAAATGATTTTTGTTTCGTTGTAAAAGGTCTTCTGTCAGACAAGGCCGCTAAAGTACAACGAAAATCCAACTGGAAAAGCACGCGCTTCTTGCAAAACTTCAAAGTCCTGAAAACCTGACAAGTACTGTCACGAAATTTTCAAAGTATAGAAAACGCTATTTAAAGATGTTTTTTTCCGCCACCATCTTTTTATATTCCGGCAGGATCTTTTCATAAAGCGCTTCGTCCACTTTCTTCAGGGAGTTCATTAACCCACCGATCCCCGAGTCTTTCAGGCTTACGCGCTGACTTTTAATATCTTCCATCTTCTTCCGGATGGTTCCCTCCAGCTTCCTCAGTTCTTTTTCCGTCATATGAATTATTTTGTAGTGCAAAAATAACATGGCTATGATAATCTTAATAATCCTGCAATAACTTCCATGCGGCTGACAATGTCTGCCAACAATCTCCGATAC
>JBARAD010000292.1:0-7599 GCA_049791675.1 Chryseosolibacter sp. | reverse complement strand
GCATATTGCTGTAAACGACAATGGAGATATTTATGTAAAGCTTACTTTCAACGATGCCATGAATGGTCGTGGTGGCACGGTGGGTCTTCGCGACACTAACGACGATGGCAAGGCTGACACCATAGCCTACTTTGGCGATTATACAGATGAAGGCCATTCTGCAGTAGGAGTAACCATCCATGATGGATATCTCTACACCAGCACGGTGAGAAGAATTCTACGAAATAAACTAACGCCTGGAAAATTAGTCCCGGAAAGTGAGACTGAAGTAGTACTGACTGATGTCGATGAAAATGTGGTAAAAAACTGGCACACCACAAAACCGCTCGCTTTCGATAACAAGGGGAACATGTATGTTCCTTTCGGCTCTCCTTCCGATGCATGTCAGGATATCACTAAATACGGTCCGGTTGGAATACCCGGTGGTCGTGGACTGGATCCTTGTCCCGAATTGGAAGATCACGCGGGGATCTGGCGGTTTGATGCTACGAAGACTGGGCTGACACAAAAAGACGGGTATAAATTTGCAACCGGTATACGAAGCGTCGTGGGTATGCAATGGAATCCGGTCGATGAAAGTCTTTATGCGGTGGGAAATGGAATCGATAATTTTCACACGATATTTCCCGATCTCTATTCATTATGGCAAGCAGCCGTTCTTCCCGCAGAAACACTCATGAAAGTAACAGAAGGATCAGACTTTGGATGGCCCTATGCCTATTACGATCAAATGCTCGAAAAAAATGTTCTGCAACCGGGATACGGCGGTGACGGAAAGAAAGTTGGACGGGCGGATCAATTCGATATTCCTGCTATGGCTTTTCCCGGGCATTGGGCTCCCATGGATATTTTGTTTTACCAGGGGGATCAGTTTCCAGAGCGGTATAAGAATGGTGCATTCATTGCGTTCCATGGATCAACAGACCGGTCTCCCTATCCGCAAGCTGGATATATTGTCTGTTTCATTCCATTTGAAAATGGCAAGGCTGCCAACAAATGGGAAGTCTTTGCTGATGGCTTTACCGGCGTGGACACGGTGGTAAATACCAGCGATGCTGTCTATAGGCCAATGGGTCTGGCCACCGGGCCGGATGGCTCGTTGTATATCAGCGAATCAAATAAGGGCAAAATATGGCGCGTGATGTACAAAGGAGATAGAGATAAATTTGGCGAAGATGAACTGGCTTCTATGGAGAAACGAAAATCCAGGTCGTATATACGGACACCGGATGAAGTGAAGGACAACCTTGGTAAAGGCGATAGGTTAGCAGGGAGCATATTGTACAACACCTACTGTGCGACCTGTCATCAACGGAATGGCCGGGGTGATAACAATCGTTTTCCACCGCTGGCAGGTTCTGATTGGGTAACCGGAGAAGAAACGAGACTAATCAGCATCGTTCTAAATGGCTTGCAGGGAGAGATAAAAGTAAACGGAAAGTCCTACAACGGACTGATGCCTGCCAATAACCATTTAGATGATCATGCCATTGCATCCATTTTAACATACATCAGAGGAAACTTTGGAAACCACGCAGACCCGATTGATGCGGCGAAAGTTCAAAAAGTTCGCCAACGTTCTGTTGTGGGCGGAGGTCTTTGAAAAATGAATTCGACGCAAGGCGATATATTTAATTGCCGAATCTGCAAAACCTCGCTTTTTACAGGCAAAAACAATATATTGATTTCAATACACCACATCATTATCGAGCCACTATGAAATCACTGTTACCAAAAGCAATCGTCGTGTTCTTGTGTCTGTCGGCCACTACCGTGGAACCTCCTTACAAATCTTTTCGCGAAGACTTTGATGGCGACTCCCCCGAGCACTTCAGCTATGCATCCGGTGGTAACCAGGCGGCCTTCACCCGGACCTTCGGCGTCGATTCGCCTACAGAGCCCGGTACCAGTGTTCTGACTTTCAAAATCGATCCGAACGATCCGCCCGGTGCGGGAAGGGGACCGGAGATTATCTCGAATGAGTTTACACATTATGGCACCTACTCCGCCCGGCTAAGGGTGCCCGACGCGCGAAGCGAACAGCCCAATGTTGGCGCCGTGGTAGGCTATTTCACCTACCATATGGATAGTGTCCTGGGACTCAGCGAAATCGACTTTGAATGGCTTATCGCCGATCCGTCGGTGATCTATGTGGGCACGTGGACGGGTCCCGGCGGTGCCTTGAAAAGAATTGGGCGTACCATCAACCTGGCCGAAGGAACCATCTACGGAACGACCTACCGTGAGGGCCATGAGGGTACGCGTCACCCGCTCACGGGACTGCAAAACCAGCCTGAAACAATCGAGGCTATCGAAGGCTACGATGCATCATCCCAATTCCATACCTACGGGTTCGACTGGCATCCCGATCGTTTGCGTTGGTGGATGTTGCATCCGGCAACGTCGGATACCGTGGTCTTGTGGGACTACCGCGGCTCGCAACGGGGCATCCCGCAAAATGAATCACGGTACCGCCTCAACTTCTGGCATACCAATGAGTGGTCCGTCGTCACCAATCCCAATTCCCTGGAGAAGCCTCTGAAACCATATGAGCTCGAGGTGGATTGGATGACGTATGAGGGGAGCGTGAACTGATCGCAGTGATCGGCTGTAAATTCGCTGTACGTCGTTCTTGATTGGGTTTAATAACGAAACGCGCCTAAGAGGAAAAACACTTCAGTCAGTTCTAACTAACTTCACGTCATACAGTACTGAAGTTTTGAACTCAATATTTAGTGGAGCAGTAGCACAATTAAAAACCGTAACCATCGGCAAAGCCGTCATCATAACCAACCTCGTAGCCAGCAGAATAGCCGTCAACATGGCCGTCGTCATAGCCGTCGCCATAGCCCGCATTATAACCAGCAGTCATCCCATCGTTGTAGCCAGCACTTTTTCCATCATTAAGACCATTGGTATAGGCTGCATTTAATAACGGCCCAAGATCTAATGAAAAGGTTTTCCCTCCCTCTTTGATCTCCAGTACTGTTCCATTCAGCTGAATGCTCTGAATTGCTTCGTTCGCCGCATCGGCATCCGCATCATTTGGATCGGTGATAAATTTGCTCAGATCTGGTTTATTTGTCAGCGCCTCGTAGTCCCCGCTGAAAGTATTCCCGGCTGATTTGGCATACAAGGCATAAGGCACGCTCAATAATGGATTTACACCCAATGACACATAATTCGTACCTCCAGCTTTGTCGATAAAGACCTCTATGAAGTGAGGACCGGCGGACCAGTCAATGGCAGCGAAAGTGCTGAGCTCAGGTGTACCTTTCCCGATCTCAATGTTCACCATTCCATGCTGGTTCGTACTGACACGGAAGGTTTCGATGTAAATTGCCTGCGCCGTTACCTCGTTTGGTATGATGCTGATCTTCATCCCAATGAATTGATTGACCAATGTGTTTCCACTATTATCTCTCAGGACAGCCTGGTATTTAAATGCCTCGGGCACCTGGGCAACGACAGTCAGACAAAGGAAGATGAGGCCGGCAATGGAGAATACAATATTTTTCATCTTTGTTTATTGCTTAATTATTCTAAAGGTTTTTAATAATTCCTGATGATATTTTATTGTGATGATATAAACTCCTGCCGGGTAATCTGTCATGGGAATTGTGTTCTCCTTGTTGGATGTGAGCCCCTGCTGACGCATCTCAACGCCCAGGCTATTGTATAGGGTAAGTATCAGATTGTTCTTTTCGTCATTTGAGAAAGCAACAGAAAGTGCGTTTTTTGTAGGGTTCGGGTAAGCAGTAATGGCAAAATCATATTTTTGACCGATGCCCGAGATTAAACTGACTGTAAATTGTTGTTGTCCCTGCGAAAGCGTGATGTTGTCCTGGTTTAGGGTTTCAGTCACCACTTCACCCAACGTCCAGGAAACACTCAGGTCATCATTCTCCACATGATCCCCCGCCGCAGCAATCACCGATTGTGCGGACATGGCGAAATGAAAAAGCAGGAAAGCTATACTTAAGAGCAATGGCTTCATATATCGATAAGCATTATTCGTAAAAAGGATGACGCTTTAGTCTATTGATTTCCTCCGGCAGGTAATTGGGGGGTTGCATTTCATTCGCGTAGTATGCGCCACCAGTAGGGGCAGGGTTGTCCGGGCTTATTTAAGTTTAAAAAATGATGAGCAAAGCTAATTGCCAGCAGCCATAAAAACAATACCGTCGTCATGGCCGGGATGTAGTAACTACCCCGGATCGCGATCATTTTCCAACATGATACCGTAAGTTTCTGTCGTTAATTCGATTTCTCCGCTCCTTCACAAGAACGGAAGGATTTCGTACCCTATAGTGATGGGGATCATATCATACCGCACCACATCATATAAGATCAGTTCTCAAATAAGTATATTCACTTGATTAACAATCACATTTCTAGCGTGTTGTGCGAAGCTTCCACCGATGATGCATTTATCGGATAGCGCAGGCGCTAGCTAAGGGAAGCGAGAATCTCTTTCAATTGCATCTGCCTGAGTGAACTGTTCTCCACCAAATTTGAAGTTTGGCATGCATGGATTCTAACTCATTTCTTAAAAATAATACGTCCGCAGGGAATTGGTCCAGAATCAAACTGCCCGACGATGCTAATGCTATAAAAGAGATTTTGCTCTTTTAAGACAAGTTCTGCTCGTACGGCACCTCCCTGTTGTGTTCGCAAGCGCGGCGCGCGCGCGCTTCGGTCCCCGGTTGCCTGATAAAAGAGCGTTCCGATATAGAAAAGACACTCCTCTCCAGGATTAATAGTTCTTTCCAGCATGGTAGGCTTATTCAAGCCGGTGTTTAAAAAAGACGCTAAACCTGTTGCACCATAATCGTACAAGATTTCTTTATCAAGTGTCATTGTGTCTGGCGGCAAAAATAATTTAAAGTAGGAGTCTGGTGGAGGAAGATTGGTGAATGAGTCTGCAGGAAAATGAATTGAAAGTTCCAAGTGGGTGCCAGTTTCATTAATTACGCGCGTGAAAAATATTCTATATCCAAAGATTTTTCCGGCAGCATCAGTGTATCTTCCGCCTTTTGGAAGGCTGTTTTGTATTATTACGCCGTTGCTCGCTGACTCACTGTACCATCTAGTGGCTAATGTCTGATCCTTTACCATCCAGCCCTTATTCCATGCTTCAGTTTTATTCATTCCCGTCATACTGTCAGCCTTGGGAATTCTTTGTCCTGTTGCCAGCGTGCAGACCGATAAAAAGAACATCACGGAAATGGGACATCTCATAATTGGAATTTTTAAAATGGCTGGCCGTCAACGTTTGGCAATAAGGCGCATCCCCTTCTCCATTTTTCTTTATTGCATCATCACCACAGATTGCCTATCATCCTAAACGTCCGAGAAAATCACGAAACAGACTGTACGCTGCGATCAACAGGAGTGCAACGATCAGACCATGAAGCAGTCTTTCATCGCCACGAATGAGCCGAATAACATGATAGGTAAGTAAGATTCCAATTGTGGTATACGCCAGTATCGCTTTTATGCTTGTTTTATTCATTGTGTTAATCACTAAATTTAGCATGAGTTGGCAGATCTTTTCCACAGCACAAAGTTCTCGATTATCAATGCGGTAGACACCGTCCGCATTTTCAGCCATAGTGCGCAGTCTACCGGGCACATCTTATTTTCTTACTGAGACCAATTTAACGAAACGAACACCCTAGTTGCAACCCTTTATCCGTGATCGCTGCAACTTTGACATCGTCACCCCTAAGGGAAAGGATATTCCTGGATATACGTGAATTCATTTAGTGTCATACATAACGACAGCCTTTGGATGGCGTAATTTGAAAATCAACTTCACCCATCAATTACTCACGCGTCAGCAGGATGGCGGGAACGCGCCTCTACGCCTGAATTCATTCGCCTTTGGAACAAGACTTTGGAATTACTATTTTTAAAAAAATTCCGCTCCACATGCGCAGGAAAGTCCATTCCCTATCCTCTTTACTTTTGCTTATTATTTTTGTGGCAGGCTGTGAAGTCGAGGGTCCGGCGGGCCTGAATGCTCTTGTTAATCTTGTTGAGGAGCAGCCCGGTACTAATTGTAGCGCCGGCGGTACCAAAATTGAAACTGGCACTGACAGCAATCGTGATGACGCTTTGGGTGCCAATGAAGTTATTCAGGTCCAGTATGTCTGTAACGGACACCATGGATCGGTTACGATCCTTGAATCTGAGGCTCCTGGAAGCAATTGTACCTATGGTGGACTTAAACTTAGCACAGGAATAGATTCTAATAGCAATGATGCGCTGGATCCAAACGAAACAAAGGCATCGCAGTATATCTGTGCAGTAGGGACGGATAAGCAGATTAGATTGCCATTCCCAACTGGGAGCAGCACGCGATCAACCACCTATTTGGTAAGTGACCAGGTACGGGAACAGAATCAATATCTGGTTAAGTTCAATAAGACTAACTTTGCGGATGTTACGTCGATCACGTTTGGTGTGACGCTTACCGCACTCATCGATCCTATGTTTTCCGGAGAAAATGCCACCGCATACGTAGAGTTGTTTAACGTGACTGATAACGCATCGATCCTCAACTCAGAACTCCAGATAACCGCAAACGGGACAACCACCACGGCCTTTATGGAGACGGGAGATTTATCGTCGGCGCTGCCGGGAAAGGAAGTCCAGATCGTTATGCGGGTAAAGGTTAGCAATGCTAATCATGTTGCTCAAGCTGCTTCCGCGTACATCTTCATTAATAAGAATTAGTGTAATTCAGACGGACTGATGCGCAACGCCGAACGTGCCAGAAAACCTCCCAGTGATTCTTAGCTTTTATGAACATAGTTTTTGCGACATCCGAATGCTGGATTTTACATGCATCATTCCCAGAAAGGCCGGATGGTATAAATGATAAAAAGAACACGTAGAATCTCCTATTTCATTCTGAAATCACCTTCTATTCAATTGAACCAAACTGCATAGCCCTGTCTTCTCAGGTCCCAGGCGAGCTTTTCTTCCATGATTAACGCCTCCTCCCTGGTCATTGGTTTTAGATTGATATGTTCATAGAGGCTGGGACGTAAGTATGCCCCGTATTTTTGAACAATCCTCGCAGAAAGCTTGTGTCCTTTTTTATTAACATATCCAGTTCTATGTTCCAGGAAACGTTCTGCCGGAGTCTTACTGGTCATTCCCACATAAAGACACTGAAGCACACCATTGAATTGAGGGTTAGCGGCGCGAAACTTTGCGTTCTCTGTAAACACTTTTTTCGAAAGCTCAATTACGTAAACCCGATATCTCACCGACTAGTTATATTTCATTACGACTAGACATACCCGGACCTAAGGGCATTCATTTATAGACAACACACGCAAGATACCGATACTCATGCATTTTTTTTCCAACCTTCATCAAAGTTATAGTCCCTTTCCTCTAAGCCATTCACAATAGCGGTAATCGACAGACCGATAGGGCTCATCACTTTTCTCAGCATCTCTGTGATAAGGTAAATTGTCATGAGTGCGTTGTTGTGGTAACGGTTCCGTTGTTAAATTTGATAATTGTTTCTGCTGAGCCTTCGCCGGTTCTACCGAATGATCAAAATGTCGATTGGAATAATAC